>JANOOO010000206.1:0-3724 GCA_031421375.1 Polaromonas sp. | reverse complement strand
ATTTTTGATTATCAGGCTCTCTCGTGTCTCCTCGGCTCCTCGCGTCCAGGCCTGTCAGCCTGGTCGCACGGCGCTACTGTAGCGCCCGCAAGCGCATCGCCTTATGCGGGATTTCCCGCCTCTGGCGGCAGCGCTGTGGCAAATTCAGTCGCCATTGCAAATCCACGCGGCGGCCTTCTCGGCAATCATCAGCGTCGGCGAGTTGGTGTTGCCGCTGGTGATCAGGGGCATCACCCCGGCATCGACCACGCGCAAGCCCCGAACGCCGTACACCCGCAGGTGTGAATCAACCACCGCCATCGCATCGTTCGCCGCGCCCATCTTGGTCGTGCCGACCGGGTGAAAAATCGTCGTGGCGATGTCGCCGGCCAGCCGCGCCAGTTCGTCATCAGTCTGAAACTCAATACCGGGCTTGAACTCGACCGGGCTGTACTGCGCCAGCGCCGGCTGGCCGACGATGCGCCGCGTCACGCGCAGCGAGTCGGCGGCGACTTGCCGGTCTTCGGCGGTGCTCAGGTAATTCGGCGCAATCGCGGGCGCGTCTTCAAATCGCGGGCTTTTGATGTTTACGCTGCCGCGGCTCGTCGGGTTCAGGTTGCAGACGCTGGCGGTGAAGGCGTTGAAGCTGTGCAGTGGCTCGCCAAAGGCGTCGAGCGACAGCGGCTGCACGTGGTACTCGATGTTCGGGTAGGGCTGATCGGGTGTCGAGCGGGTGAACGCGCCGAGCTGCGACGGCGCCATGCTCATCGGCCCGGTGCGCTTGAGCGCATATTCAAGCCCGATGCGCGCCTTGCCCCACAGCGAGCTGGCCATGGTGTTGAGCGACAGGCCCCATTTCTGCCCGCCCTGCACCTTATAGACCGAACGAATCTGCAGGTGATCCTGCAAATTTGCACCCACGCCCGGCAGGTCGCGCTCTACCCTGATGCCGTGCTGTTGCAGCAGCGCACCGGCGCCAATGCCCGACAGCTGCAACAGCTGCGGCGAGCCGATGGAGCCCGCGCACAGCAGCACCTCGCCCGGCTTGCCGCCCTGGTCGCGCGTGGCTCTAGCCGTGAGCTGCTCGTGCCCCGTCCACACTTCCACGCCGACGCAGCGCTGCGCGCCGTCGGGCTGGGCTTCGAGCACCAGCTTGCTGACCTGCGCATTCGTCCACAACTCGAAGTTGGGCCGGGCGTAGCAGGCCGGTCGCAAAAACGCCTTGGCGGTATTCCAGCGCCAGCCGTTTTTCTGATTGACCTCGAAGTAGCCCACGCCTTCGTTGTCGCCCCGGTTGAAGTCGGCTGTGGCCGGAATGCCGGCTTGCTGCGCGGCGGCGGAAAACGCATCCAGAATGTCCCAGCGCAGCCGCTGCTTTTCGATGCGCCACTCGCCGCCCGAATTGCGATGCCGCAGCACTTTTTGATAAGGATTGGTGCTGTCTTGCATCAGCTCTGGCGCGGTGCCGCGAGCGCCATGCAGCGCGTCGGCCCCCTTGTAGTGGTCTTCGTGCAGCTTGAAGTGCGGCAGGCTGCTTTCCCAGCGCCAGTCGGCATCCCCTAGCAGCGCAGCCCACTGGTCGTAGTCGCGCGCCTGGCCGCGCATGTAAATCATGCCGTTGATGCTTGAGCAGCCACCCAGCGTTTTGCCGCGCGGGTAGCGCAGCGTGCGGCCATTGAGGCCGGCGTCGGGCTCGGTCTGGTAGAGCCAGTCGGTGCGCGGGTTGCCGATGCAGTGCAGGTAGCCGACGGGGATGTGGATCCAGTGGTAGTCGTCCTTGCGGCCGGCCTCGATCATCAGCACGCGTTTTGAGGCGTCGGCGCTGAGGCGATTCGCCAGCAGGCAGCCAGCCGTGCCGCCGCCGATGATGATGTAGTCAAAAGTCAGGGAGGGGTCGTGCATGGGAGGCGTGTTTCGCGGTTTCAATGTGGGGTACGGAAGGTCGAAGGCGGGCTCGCTGCAATCCGGGCATTCGCCATTGTGGCAAACGGCGGCTTACGCTGTCTTGGCCGGACCGCTGTAGGACCATGGCGACAGAGCGACTGCGCCCGCCGCGCCAGCGAATACCGCAGTTACCATTTCTTTTTTAGTCTTGGCGCAGGCATGGCGCAACGCCTGCTTCCCGCGTTTGCACTCTGCACATGGACCCGTCCACGCCCCGCATCGACGCTGAAGACAGCCCGTCCGGCCGACACCTGCTGGCGCGCGGCGCATGGACTGCCGCCGACCTGACCGGCCAGACAAATTGGCGCGCCATTTCGGCCCGGCTGGGCGAGCTCACCAGAGCGGCTGCGGGTGCCGATGCCGCCGGTGTTGCCAGCGCAGCCGCTGTCGCGCAGTGGGACCTGCGCCAGCTCGAACGCCTCGACTACCTCGGCGCGCAACTGCTGTGGAGGCACTGGGGCCATCAGTGGCCCGCGCAGCTGCAGGCCACGCTAGAGCAGCGCGCCATGCTGGAGACCGTGGCGCAGTTTGCGGTGCCGCCGCCCGTCATAGATGGGCCCGGCTGGCTGGCACCTTTTCTTGCATTGGGCCGGCGCCTGCTCAGTTTGATTGACCATTTGCGGGGCCTGCAGCGCTTGCTCGGCCAGCTGCTGCTTGACATCATGCGCCTGGCGCGCAGGCCGGGCCAGGGCCCGTGGCGTGACTTGTCGGGCCATCTGTACAACATGGGGGCCACGGCCTTGCCGATCACCGCGCTGGTCGGTTTTTTAATCGGCGTGGTGCTGGCTTATTTGATGTCGCGGCAGTTGCAGCAGTTTGGCGCCGACGCTTTCATCGTTGATATTCTGGGCATCTCGCTGATCCGCGAACTCGGTCCCATGCTCGCTGCAATTTTGATTGCCGGGCGCACCGGCTCGGCCATTACGGCGCAGATTGGCGTGATGCGCGTGACCGAAGAGCTCGACGCGATGCGTGTGATGGGCATTGAACGCGGCTATCGCCTGGTGATGCCGCGTGCGCTGGCCCTCGCCATCGTGATGCCGCTGATCAGTGTCTGGACGACGGTGGCATCGCTAGTCGGCGGCATGCTGGCCGCCGACGTGGCGATGGGCATCACGCCATCGTTTTTCATCAATGCACTGCCGGCTGCGGTCAGCGTCAACAACCTCGCGCTGGCTACCTCGAAGTCGGTGGTTTTCGGCCTGTTGATCGCGCTGATCGGCTGCCATTTCGGCTTGAGAGTCAAGCCCAACACCGAAAGCCTGGGCCAGGGCACGACCGCGTCGGTGGTGACCTCGATCACCGTGGTGGTGCTGGTCGATGCCTTGTTTGCGGTGGTGTTCAGGGGTGTGCGGTGAGGGTGGTGCGGCGATCTTTGCCTTGCTCCCTCCCCTTTCGGGGGAGGGTGGGGGTGGGGGCAGCTCAAGCGCAGACCCTCGAAAACCAGCGCAGCACACCGACCCCCATCCCCGCCTTCCCCCGGAGGGGGAAGGAGTCATGCGGGGAAAGCCCATGAGCGATACCGTTGTCGAGATCAACAAGCTCTGGACCGTTTTCCCCAACGGCGACAAAGAGACCGTCGTGCATCAGGACCTCGACCTGCAGGTGATGCGCGGCGAAATCCTCTCGCTGGTGGGCGGCTCGGGCTCAGGCAAAACGGTGCTGCTGCGACAGATGCTGGGGCTCGAACACCCGTCGCGCGGCGAGATCACGGTGCTGGGCCGGCCGGCCGCCGAGCTGGCGCGGCGTGGCGCGGCGAGCCGGGTCGGCATGCTGTTTCAGCAGGGCGCGCTTTTTTCCG
>JANOOO010000205.1:0-4797 GCA_031421375.1 Polaromonas sp. | reverse complement strand
AATCCGGCCACGCGCATAGGTGATCAGGCCGGCTTTTTGCAGCTTCATTGCGCCTTCCGTCACTCCCTCGCGGCGCACGCCCAGCATGTTGGCGATCAGCTCCTGCGTCATCACCAGCTCGTTGCCCCGCAGCCGATCCAGGCTCATCAAGAGCCAGCGGCACAGTTGCTGGTCAAGCGAGTGGTGCCGGTTGCAGACAGCCGTTTGCGCCATTTGCGTGATGAGTGCCTGGGTGTAGCGCAGCAGCAGATGCAGCACCGGCCCGCCTTTGTCGAATTCGTTTTTCATCAGGTCAGCTTTCAGGCGAAAGCCCTGCCCCGCGCTTTGCACCACTGCGCGGCTCGGCGTCAAGCCCCCGCCCATGAAAAGCGACACGCCCACCATGCCTTCACTGCCCACCACAGCGATCTCACCCGAGGCTCCGCTTTCCATCACATGCAACAAAGACACGATGGCGGTGGCTGGAAAAATCGCCTCCTTCATCACGCCACCTGCTTCATAGATGACATGGCCCAAAGGCAAACTCACGAGTTCAAGATCGGGCAACCAACGCTTCCACTGCGCATCGGGCAGGGCCGCGAGAAGTTGGTTTTCTTTGGGGTTGGAAGACGAAACCATCGCGAAGCTCCAGAGCGAATCAGGGTGGCTGACCTTTCTAGAAAGGAGGGCACCGAAAAATTCGCTATAGGCAATTCGCGGTAATTTGTATGTTCGATACCGCACAGAGAAAAGGGTCTTTTAACAAGCCGAAACGACTGGTTCGGCCAGCGCTAAAACCCCGGCGTGCGATGTCCGAAGCCGACTACAAACCCAGCAACCCGCTTAACGCGGCGGTCGTCATTGAGCCCTGGTTGGTCACCACCGCGCCGGTCTGCGCGTGGGTGGAAACAATCGTCGGGATTGAAGTGAAGCCGAACTGATTCAGAAGTGCGGTGTTCTTCGCAATCGCTGCCTTGTGTACATCGGTCGCGCTGCCCGCACCGATGCCTCCGCGCTTGGCGGTCATTGATGCCTCATGCTCATCCATCGCTAGGGCCGGGTCGGCAGCGGCCAGCAAGGTCGCGCCTTGTGCGGTGCTGCTGGCGTTCATCAACCCCACCGGAATCCAGACAAATTTCACCTTGCTGTTCAAGGGCTTCGCGTTGCGCCAGAGCTCACTGCAATGCGGGCATTGCGCGTCGAAAAACACATACACGGTGCGCGCCGCCATCGCCTGACCGACGGTAAAGCCGGTGGCTTCAGCGGCGATGGCTGCAGTGCTGACGGCGCGCTGCCCGGTGCTGGAACTGCCTTTGCCCGGTGCGCCGGGGGTGCCGGGCGCGTCGCTGCAGCCGACGAGCAAGGCGGCGGCGATCAGGGCGGCGGATAAAAAATGGCTGTTCATGAAGGGCGATCGTTGGGTCAATGAAGGACGAAATCTTAGGCGCGGCGTAGCGCCGCTTTCAACTGCGCCGCGATTTCGGGCTTGCCGGCAAATGGGTCGCTCGGGTTGCGCGCCTGCAAAACGTCTTCGAGGCGCGTTTGCACTGATGCCAGAGCTTTGGGGTGGCTGTAGATATAGAACTGGCCGGCGGCCACTGCGTCGAACACTTTTTGCGCCACGTCAGCCGCGCTGACCTTGCCCGAATCGACGGCCTTGCCGGTCATGGCCTGCTGCACACGCTGGCTTGGCGTGGCGGGCTCGTTGGCCATTTCGGCGGGCCGGTTGCGCTCGCTTCGGCTGATGCCGGTGGGCACAAAGAAGGGACACAGCACGCTGGCACCGATCTGGTCGGTGACGAGCTTCAGGTCTTGATAAAGCGTCTCGCTGAGTGACACCACGGCGTGTTTGCTGACGTTATAAATTCCCATATTGGGCGGATTAATGAGCCCGGCCATGCTGGCGGTGTTGACGATGTGCCCTTGCCAGGCCGGGTCTTGCGCGGCGGCGGCGAGCATCATGGGCGTGAACACACGCACACCATGCACCACGCCCATCACATTGACCCCAAGCACCCATTGCCAGTCGGCCACGCTGCTCTCCCAAATCAAGCCACCCGCGCCGACACCGGCGTTGTTGAAGACAAAGTGCGGTGCGCCGAAGCGCTCAAACACCGCCTGCCCCATCGCCTGCATCGCCTCAGCGCTGGACACGTCGAGGCAAAACGGCAGCACCTCAGCGCCCTGCCCGCGCAGCTCGGCAACCGCTGCGTCGAGCGCGCCCTGCTGCACATCAACCAGGGCCAGACGCATGCCCAGGCGAGCCGCAATGCGCGCGCATTCAAGCCCGAAGCCGGAGCCTGCGCCGGTCAGCACGGCGGTCTTGTTTTTGAAGTCGTTTATCACGATGACGCTCCTTGAGAATTTTGAAAGGAATGGGGCTGGATTTTGCTTGACGCAGTCTGCTCAGGTGAAGGGTGCCCGCATTGAGGCGAACGGTAACACCTGACGGCGTGGGTTGAGACAGGCCAGTTCACGGTCGTCATGCTAATTTCGGCATGAAGCAATCTGCACTTTTTAATGCCTCTTGCGCAGCCATGCGCAAACCGGGCGGGATTGTTCCCAATGCGGGAGTGTCAATAGAATCGCAGGATGGCTCTCGATTTCTTTGCACTGTCAGCGGCTATCAATGCTTTGCAACGCGCGTTGCACGCGGCCACACCGGGTGCGCAGTGGACGAGCCTGTCGGCCGAGGTGCAAGAGGCCGTCAGGGCTGGCGTCATTCAAAACTTTGAAGTTGCCTACGAGCAAAGCTGGAAGATGATGCGCCGCTGGCTGGAGACAAACCCGATTGCCGGCGATGTTTCCGGCGCAAGCATGCGGCAGGTGTTTCGCTTGGCTGCCAAGGCAGGGCTGATCGACGACGTTGACTTGTGGATGGAATTCCACGCAGCGCGCAATCAAACCTCGCATAGTTACAACGCCAAGGTGGCTGAACTGGTGCTTGGCCTGAGTCGCCAATTTCTGCCCGTTGCACAAGCGGTGCTGGCCACGCTTAAAGCCCGCCATGATTGACCTTTCAGCCGACCAGCTATCAACCGTCCGCCAAATCCTGCTGGACTTTGCACCCGACATCCCCGCGTATGCCTTCGGTTCGCGCACCACCGGGCGGGCGCGCAAGTTCTCGGATCTGGACGTGGCGCTGGTGCCTGTGCAGGCGCTTGACTGGCACACACTGGCGCGTCTGCGCGAAGCGTTTGAAGACTCGACGCTGCCAATCACGGTGGACGTGATCGACTGGACTCAGGCCGGACCGGCCTTTCGACAGCACGTTGGGCCCTTGACCGATCTGACCACGCTAACCACGCTGATCCCAGCCTGAATGGCGCGGCGGCATGTCGCCGGCCCGCTACCACGCGCTGCCCTGCCGCCGTTCAAGCCGCCAACAGCAAGTCATCTCGCTGCAACCCCGCCGGGCGCGACGTCCAGGACTGGTCAGCCTCAAAGCGCCGGATCTCGGCCAGCGCAGCTTGCAGGCTCATCTCGCCCGCCTTCAACAGGCAGTCGGTCAGGTGCTCGGTCAGTGCCATGTGCTGGGCCAGCGCGGTTTTGGTCTCGTTGTAAAGCAGCTCGCTTTGCGCTTCCATGATGGCGCGGGTTTCTTCGTCAGGCATGACCGGGCTACCGTCTTTACTGAGTGCGGCGAAATTGAGCCGTGTCTTGCGGTACATGCCCATTTCGCCGACGGCGTGATGCAGCAGCCTGGTGACTTTGGTGATGTCGTTGTGCGCGCCGTTGGTCGTACCCTGTTCGCCGAAAAACAGCTCTTCATTGGCCATGCCGCCGAGCAGCACGCGCACGTCGTGCTCGATGTCGCCTTTGGTCTTGAGCAGGTTGTCGCCCTGCTTGTGCAAGACAAAGCCAAGCGCGTTGTTGCGCGGGTTGGCTTTAAGTGAAATTTTGATGGTTTTCATGTCGGACTGCAGCACGCTCCAATCGCCATTGGCGAGCTTGCGCTGGTGCTGAAAATCCATCAAAAAATGGCCCCACTCGTGAATCGCGATGATGCGCCGGTCGCGCTCTCGTTCCTGGGTGGTGTTGTCGTTGACGTTGCCAACCAGCACGCGCTCGGCGGCCTGCATCAGCGTGGCCTCGCCAATCATCGCGCCTGACTTGACCGCAATGATGCCGGCCTGCGTGACCATGGTTTCAATGTCGGCCGGGCTGCAACCTTCGGTCAGCTCAACGAAGTGGCGCAGGTCAAGGTCGGGCATGACCTTGTCGTCGCGCTGCCACAGGTAGTGCTCAATGATGGCCAGCCGCTCGGCGCGGTTGGGCATGCGGAAATCAACCTTCATCTGGAAGCGCCGCAACATCGCTTCGTCCATCTGCAAGTTGGCGGAGTTGAAGTTGGACGCGACGATCCAGATGATCTCGGTGTCGAGCGTGGTGCGCACGCCGTCGAGCACGGCCAGCAGCATGTTTTGCGTGTCATCGTCAAACTTGCGGTTGCCGCCGCGCTTCATGAAGAGGTCTTGCGCTTCATCGAGAAACACAATGCAGCGCTTGCGCTTTTTGGCCAGCGCCAGAATGCGCGACAAGGTCGCCGAGCCACCGCCGACAAAGCCGGTCTCCAGGTTCGCGGCAGAGTGAAACAAAATTGGCAGCTTCAACTCTTTGGCCAGGTAGCTGGCGAGCTTGGTTTTGCCAGTGCCAGCCGGGCCGCTGAACATCACGTTGAAGGGTTTGGCTACGCCGTAGGTGGCGTATTCGGCGCGGCGCTCGTACTGGTCGCGAATTTGCGCCACTTCTGCTTTGATGTCGTCCATGCCGACCAGGTCGTCAATGTGGCCGCTGATTTGCGACGGTGCCGTGAAC
>JANOOO010000204.1:0-16198 GCA_031421375.1 Polaromonas sp. | reverse complement strand
GGCGTGACACCGAACGACGACAGCCACTGCGCCACGATGGTCAGGTACTCGTCCTGGCTGAACGGATAAAAGCTGACCCAAAGCCCGAAACGTTCTGACAGCGAAATTTTCTCTTCGACAACTTCACCCGGATGCACCTCGCCGTCTTCGGTGTGCGTGTAGGTCAGGTTTTCCGACATGTACTCAGGCAGCAAATGGCGGCGGTTGCTGGTGGCGTAGATCAGCACATTTGGCGAGGCTGCGGCGACCGAACCGTCCAGAATGCTTTTGAGCGCCTTGTAGCCGGGCTCGCCCTCGTCGAAGCTCAAGTCGTCGCAAAACACAATGAATTTTTCGGGCCGGCCTTCCACCACATCAACGATGTCGGGCAGATCGGTGAGTTCGGCCTTATCGACTTCAATCAGCCGCAGACCGCGCGCTGAAAATTCATTCAGGCAAGCCTTGATCAGCGACGATTTCCCGGTGCCGCGCGAGCCGGTCAGCAGCACGTTGTTGGCTGGTTTGCCGCTGACAAACTGCTCGGTGTTGCGGCGGATTTTTTCTTTTTGATCGTCAATTTCCTTCAAGTCGCCGAGGCGCATCGCGCCGACATGGCGCACAGCCTCCAGCGAGCCGTGGCCCGACGAGCGCTTGCGATAACGCCAGGCAATGGCCGTGCCCCAGTCAGGTGCCGACAGCGGCTGCGGCAACACCGACTCGATACGCGCCACCAGAGATTCGACGCGGGCCATCAGACTTAGAAATTGCTCGTTCATGCTTGTTCGATCTTAAAAATTAAGGTGGGCCGGCTGCGCTGACCGGCTTTCGCCTTGGGCGCCTTTAACCGCAGCCCGCCAATAGTGGGCGCAAACCGGGGCAGTCAACTGCGGTAGTCGGCGTTGATCTTGACGTAGTCGTAAGACAAATCACAAGTCCAGACGGTGTCGCTCGCGCTGCCGCGCCCCAACACCACGCGCACCGTGATCTCGCTTTGCTTCATCACGCGCTGGCCGTCGGCCTCAACGTAGCCCGCATGGCGGCCACCGTTCTTGGCGACCAGCACCTCGTCGAGGTAGAGGTCAATGCGGGTTTGATCGAGATCGGCGATGCCGGCGTAACCGACTGCGGCCAGAATGCGGCCGAGGTTGGGGTCGCTGGCAAAAAATGCGGTCTTGACCAGCGGCGAATGGGCGATGGCGTAGGCCACTTGCCGGCACTCGGCAGCGCTTGTTCCGCCTTCGACATGGATCGTGATGAACTTGGTCGCGCCCTCGCCGTCGCGCACGATGGCCTGCGCCAGTTGGCGCGCAATGCCAAGCATCGCAGTGCGCAGCACTTGGCCATCGGTGGAGGCTAGCGAGGTGATGGGCGGGTGCTTTGCATTGTTGGTCGCAATCACCACAAACGAATCGTTGGTCGAGGTGTCGCCATCGACCGTGACACGGTTGAACGAGCCTTCGGCCAGCTCGGTCGCCAGTTGCGTCATCAGCGCCGGGGCTACGCAGGCATCGGTCGCGAGAAAGCCCAGCATGGTCGCCATGTTGGGGCGAATCATTCCCGCGCCTTTGGCTATGCCGGTGATGGTGACCGCGACACCGCCCAGCGTGATGCGGGTCGAAAACGCCTTGGCCACGGTGTCGGTGGTCATGATGGCCTCAGCTGCATTCGCCCAGTTGTCGGCCCTGGCATCAGCCAGCGCAGCGGGCAAGCCAGCGGCGATGCGCTCGTGCGGCAGCGGCTCCATGATGACGCCGGTTGAGAACGGCAAAATCTGCTCGGGCGCGCAGTCAAGCTCGCGCGCCAGCGCAATGCAGCTGGCCAGTGCGCGGCTCAGACCCTCGTCGCCGGTGCCGGCGTTGGCGTTGCCGGTGTTGATGAGCAGCGCGCGGATCGCCACGCCTTGCGCGGCATTGCCAGCCAGATGCGCCCGGCACAGCTGCACCGGCGCGGCGCAAAAGCGGTTCTGCGTGAACACCGCGCCAACCGACGCGCCTTCATCAAGCAGCAACACCGCCAGGTCTTTGCGATGGGCCTTGCGGATGCCGGCCTCGGTGATGCCCCAGCGGACGCCAGTGACGGGGTACAGGTCGGCAGCGGGCGTGGCGAGCAGATTCACCGGCATGGTTGGACTCCAGAAAAAGGCGGCAAACAAGCCAGCGAAATGCGCGAAGGGCTCAACTCAGTTTGCCGTGGCACTGCTTGAATTTTTTGCCCGAACCACACGGGCAAGGCTCGTTGCGGCCCACACGCGGCACACCCGCCGTGCCAGCAGCCGCCGCCAGCGCCGTGAGCGAGCCCGGAGCGCGGCGCTGCGACTGCTCGTCATACGTGACTTCGGTCTCACCGGTTTCGGTCGGTGCGGTGTAGGTCACGTTGAGAATGTTTTCGGCGCGGTTTTCCATCTCTTCAGCTGCTTGCTCAAGCTGCTCGCCCGACTGGATCTTGACGTTCATCAGCACGCGTGTGACTTCGTTTTTAACGCTGTCGAGCAATTGCCCAAACAGCTCAAACGCCTCGCGCTTGTACTCTTGCTTGGGCTGCTTTTGCGCGTAGCCGCGCAGGTGAATGCCCTGGCGCAGGTAGTCGAGCGCACTCAAATGCTCACGCCAGTGCGTGTCTATGCTTTGCAGCAACACCACGCGCTCAAACTGCGTGAAGTTGGCTTCGCCGATGGATTCAACCTTGCCGTCAAAAGCCGCGTTGGCCGCTGCAATGACCTTTTCCAGCACGTCTTCGTCGGTCATGGCGGTGGCCGACTCCAGCTCGCTTTTCAATGGCAGATCGATCTTCCAGTCGTCTTGCAGCGCTTTTTCCAGCGCCGCCAGATCCCACTGCTCCTCGACGCTTTCTTGCGGCACGTACTGGCGCACCAGATCGGTGAAGCAGCCTTCGCGCAGCGACTTGATCTGCTCGGCCAGACTCGCTGCGTCCATGATGTCGTTGCGCTGCTGGTAGATCACCTTGCGCTGATCGTTGGCAACGTCGTCGTATTCGAGCAGCTGCTTTCGCATGTCGAAGTTGCGCGCCTCGACCTTGCGCTGCGCCGACTCGATGCTGCGCGTGACGATGCCGGCTTCGATCGCCTCGCCGTCGGGCATCTTCAGCCGCTCCATGATCGAGCGCACGCGTTCGCCGGCAAAAATCCGCATCAGCGGGTCGTCGAGACTCAAATAAAAGCGCGACGAGCCGGGGTCGCCCTGACGACCCGAGCGACCGCGCAGCTGGTTGTCAATGCGCCGCGATTCGTGGCGCTCGGTGGCGATGATGCGCAAGCCGCCCAGCGTCTTGACCTGCTCGTGTTCGTCAGTCCACTCGGCGCGCAGTTTGGCGATCTGGCCTTCTTTCGCTGCGGCATCGAGGCTCTCGTCAAGCTCAACCGCTTCAACGAGCTTTTCAACGTTGCCGCCCAGCACGATGTCGGTGCCGCGCCCGGCCATGTTGGTGGCAATCGTGATGACTTTCAATCGCCCGGCCTGCGCCACGATGTCGGCCTCACGCGCATGCTGCTTGGCATTCAAAACCTGGTGCGGCAAATTCGCCTTGACCAGCAGCTCGTCAATGATTTCCGAGTTTTCAATTGAGGTGGTGCCAACCAGCACCGGCTGGCCGCGCTCATGGCACTCGCGAATATCCTGGATCGCTGCCTCGTATTTTTCGCGCGTGGTTTTATACACGCGGTCAAGCTGGTCCGCGCGTCGGCTGAGGCGATTCGGCGGAATCACGGTTGTCTCAAGTCCGTAGATTTCCGAAAACTCATAGGCCTCGGTGTCGGCCGTGCCAGTCATGCCAGCCAGCTTGCCGTAGAGGCGGAAATAGTTCTGGAACGTGATGGATGCCAGCGTCTGGTTCTCGGCCTGAATCTGCACGCCTTCTTTGGCTTCGACTGCCTGGTGCAGGCCGTCGCTCCAGCGTCGGCCTGACATCAGCCGGCCGGTGAACTCATCGACGATCACGACCTCCATGCCGTTGTCGCCCTGCTGCACCACATAGTGCTGGTCGCGCAGGTAAAGCAGGTTGGCGCGCAAGGCCGCATACAGGTGATGCATCAGCGAGATGTTCGCCGGGTCGTACAGGCTCGCTCCCTCGGCAATCAGCCCGTGCTTGAAAAGAATTGCTTCGGCGTTTTCGTGGCCTTGCTCGGTCAAAAACACCTGACGGGTTTTCTCGTCGGTGGTGTAGTCGCCGGGCTTGGTCACGCCTTCGCCGGTGCGCGGGTCGGCCTCGCCTTCCTGCCGGGTCAGCAACGGCACGACCTTGTTCATCGCGACATACATCTCGGTGTGGTCTTCAGCCTGCCCGCTGATGATCAGCGGCGTGCGCGCTTCGTCGATCAAAATCGAATCGACCTCATCGACGATGGCGTAATTGAGGCCGCGCTGCACGCGGTCGCCGACTTCATAGACCATGTTGTCGCGCAGGTAGTCAAAGCCGAATTCGTTGTTGGTGCCGTAGGTGATGTCCGAGCGATAGGCAGCCTGCTTTTCTTCGCGCGACATGTTCGGCAAATTGATGCCGACCGACAGGCCCAGAAAGTTATAGAGCTTGCCCATCCAGCGCGCGTCACGGCTGGCGAGGTAGTCATTGACCGTCACCACATGCACGCCCTGACCGGTCAGCGCATTGAGGTAAACCGGCAGCGTGGCCGTCAGCGTTTTTCCCTCGCCGGTGCCCATCTCGGAGATCTTGCCGTTGTGCAGCGACATGCCGCCTTGCATTTGCACGTCGAAGTGGCGCATTTTCATCACGCGCTTGCTGCCTTCGCGCACCACGGCGAAGGCTTCGGGCAGGATCTCGTCAAGGGCTTCGCCACCAGCAACGCGAGCCTTGAAGCTCTCGGTCTTGGCGCGCAGCTCGTCCTCGCTGAGCGACTCGTACTGCTTTTCAAGTGCGTTGATGCGCTCGACCGTTTTGCGATAGGTTTTGAGCAGGCGGTCGTTGCGACTGCCGAAGAGTTTGGTCAGGATAGTGGAAGCCATACGTGCAGGGTTGCCGTCCACCGCGCACGAAGGGCTGGACAACGCAACCGAAAATCCTAGTTTGAAAGCAATACAGAGGTCGCTCCTGCGGGACGCAGGCACAACCGGGATGGGGGCAGCAGGGCGCGGTACAAGCCGCGCAAACCCCGGATTTTAGCGCTGTGCGACCCCGGCCCCAGCGCCGCGCTGTTGGCAGTCTCACAGTTGGCAATTCAGCGTGGCAGACCGGGTTCGGCGTGTCGCTGACTGGCCGGTCGGCTCGTTGAGCCTGCGCCCGGCGTTCATCAATTTCCGTGGTTTTTGCAGCCCGCCCTGAGCCAGCAGCTGGAAATGAAAGCGGGGGCCGGTCGAGCGGCCCGGCGAGGCAGAGCGACCGGCTTGTTGCCGGTCAGGGGTCCGTGATAATGAAATGCGCGGGTCAGCCCGCTCTATAAAAAACAATTTGTGAAAACAACCGAACATCACGGCGTGCGCGCGGGCAGGCCAACCGTTGTGACCCACCACCGCACCCTGAGTAATGCCGTCTCGGCCTTCGACGCAGTGACCAGCGCGCCGTCGCTGGCGCACCTCGCCCGGCTGGGCCGGGAATCAAACGCCCGGCTGGCGGTGATCGGGTCACTGATTCCCGAGGCGCTGCGAACTGCCGTGAAAGCCGGGCCGCTTGACGACACAAGCTGGTGCCTGCTGGTCAGCGGCAATGCTGCGGCGGCAAAAATCCGGCAAATTCTGCCGCTGATTCAAGCGCGCTTGCAAAACGAAGGCTTGATGGTGAAAACCATCCGCCTGAAGATTTTGCTGCAGAAAAAGGGTTAGTCGGGCGGCTCGCCAGCCACGCTGAACCCGCCCCAGTCGCTATGAATTTCATAGCTCCCTGGGCCCGCTCCTTCTGGGTAGAGGACGTGTTCTTCTTAAAAATGGTGCCGCTTGTCGGGATCGAACTGACGACCTACCGCTTACAAGGCGGTTGCTCTACCACTGAGCTAAAGCGGCACAAAACTGATTTTACTTGACGCGTTTGAGCGACGGCCTGGTGCGAGGGGGCGTGCTGGGCGGATCCGGTGTGTCGTCCGGTTTCGAGCCATCACCGGCACCGCTGTCGGGCACCAGTTGGATGAACTTGCTGTCGGACGACGGCTCGGCGACGCTCGCAAGCGCCATCACCCGGCCCGACGCATCGTCGGCCACCGGCTTACCCGCGCTGGCGTCGCCCTTGGCATCGAGCGACCGGCCCGGCCCCGCGCCCAGCATCGGGAAGGCCATGCCCTGCCCGTTTTCGCGCGCGTAGATGGCGATCACATGGCTGATTGGCACCATGATCTCGCGCGCACTGCCGGCGAAACGGGCATTGAATGCGATGAAGTCGTTCCCCAACTGAAGTGAGGAGGTCGCGTCAGCGCTGATATTGAGAACGATCTCGTTGTTTTTGACGAACTCACGCGGCACCAGCACCGTCTCATCGACCGACACGGCGACGTACGGCGTCAGGCCGTTGTCGCAGCACCATTCATGCAACGCCCGTATCAAATACGGGCGGGTTGACGTGGACTCGGCGGCGTTCATAGGTCGGGCAGCGCTTATTTGCGCATCACCTTTTCGGACGGCGTCAGTGCTTCGATGTAAGCCGGGCGCGAAAAAATGCGCTCGGCATACTTGAGCAACGGGGCAGCGTTTTTCGACAAATCAATGTCGTAGTAGTCGAGACGCCAGAGCAGCGGCGCGATGGCCACGTCGAGCATCGAAAAATTGTCACCCAGCATGAACTTGTTCTTCAGGAATATCGGGGCCAGCTGGGTCAGGCGGTCCCGAATGTGCGAGCGTGCTTTTTCAAGGGCTTTCTCATTGCCCTTGGAAGCCCGCGACTCCAGCAGGCTGACGTGAACAAACAGCTCTTTCTCGAAGTTCAGCAGAAACAGCCGAACGCGGGCGCGATCAACCGGGTCGCCGGGCATCAGTTGCGGGTGGGGGAAACGCTCGTCGATGTACTCGTTGATGATGTTTGACTCATACAGGATCAGGTCGCGCTCAACCAAAATGGGCACCTGGCCATACGGGTTCATTACCTGAATGTCTTCGGGCTTGTTGTAGAGGTCCACATCACGGATCTCGAAATCCATGCCCTTTTCAAACAGCACAAAACGACAGCGGTGCGAGAAGGGGCAAGTTGTGCCGGAATAAAGGACCATCATGATTGGGAACTCCTGAAAACGAAAAAAGTGGAGCGTCAAGCCTTGCGGCTCGTTGCGCCCCACCGGGAGAGCCGTGCGCCGGGGCGCACGGATTGGCGTGAAACTTTACCTGACGTTTTTCCAGTAAGCGGCATTCAGGCGCCAGGCTGCGAAGGTCAGAATCAGCAGAAAAATCAAAACCCAGATGCCAACGCGCATCCGGGTATTTTGCGCGGGCTCGCCCATCCATTGCAAATAACCCACGAGATCGCCAATGGCCTGGTCGTATTGCAGGGGGCTCATGCTGCCGGGCGTGACTTGCTGCCAGCCTTTGACCACCTGCACTTTGTGGCCGGGCTCGCCCACTTCCGTGAACACGGGTCTGCGCTCGCCCTGCAGCTCCCACAGCACATGCGGCATGCCGACGCTCGGAAAGGCGAGGTTATTCCAGCCGGTCGCTTTGGTGTCGTCGCGGTAATAGGTGCGCAGAAAGGTGTAGAGGTAATCAGCACCACTGCCGCCGGAGCCGGCGCGTGAGCGCGCGATGACGGTCAGGTCGGGCGGCACACCGCCAAACCAATCTTTGGCCTGACGCGGGTCAATATTGGCCTTCATGGTTTCGCCAACCTTGTCGGTCGTGAAAAGCAGGTTGTCCTTGATCTGCAAGTCGGTCAGGCCGATGTCTTGTAGCCGGTTGTAGCGCATGAAGGCTGCGGAGTGGCAGCTCAGGCAGTAATTGACGAACAGGCGGGCACCGTTTTGCAGCGCGGCCATGTCGTTGGTTTTGTTGGGGGCCTTGTCCCAGGCCATGGTGCTTTCGGCGATGGCATTGGATGCGGGCACAAAACCCGCAATGAGGGACAAACTCAACAGGGCCGTGGAAACGATTTTTTTCATAGTGGTCAGGCTCCGGCTCAATGGGCTGAAAAGGTGACGCGCTTGGGCACGGGTTTGAAGGTGCCGATCCGGCTCCACCAGGGCATGAGCAAAAAGAAGCCGAAGTAAAACAGCGTGCCAATTTGCGAGACGCGCGTGCCCAGGTCTGTGACCGGCTGCACGCCAAGGTAGCCCAGCGCAAGGAAGTTGATGACAAAAACGCCATACAGGTATTTGTGCCAGTCGGGCCGGTAGCGGATTGAGTGGACTTCGCTGTGGTCAAGCCACGGCAAAAAGAACAGGATGATGACCGCGCCGCCCATCACGACGACACCAAAAAACTTGGCGTCGATCAAGACCATGGAGGCAATTGCCACCGCACCTACAACCGCCATGACTAGCTTCAGCATCGCCGACAGCCGTGACTTGAGCAGCATCAAGGCCACCGCACCGACGATGCCGGCCATCAACACCCACATCATTTCTGGCGTGATGGCGCGAAGCATCGAGTAGTAGGGCGTGAAGTACCAGACAGGCGCAATATGCGCCGGCGTTTTCAAAGGGTCGGCCGGAATGAAGTTGTTGTATTCGAGGAAATAGCCGCCGAACTCGGGCGCGAGAAAAATAATCGCGGTGAAGATCAGCAAAAACACGCTGACCGCAAAAATGTCATGCACCGTGTAGTAAGGGTGAAACGGAATGCCATCGACCGGATTGCCGTCAGCGCCACGCGTGGCCTTGATCTCGACGCCGTCGGGGTTGTTGGAGCCGACCTCGTGCAGCGCAATGATGTGCGCGGCAACCAACCCAAGCAGCACCAGCGGCACGGCAATGACGTGGAAGGCAAAAAAGCGGTTCAGCGTGGCATCACCCACCACATAGTCACCGCGAATCAGCAGCGCCAGATCGGGGCCGATGAAGGGAACGGCGGCGAACAGGTTGACGATCACTTGAGCGCCCCAATAGCTCATCTGGCCCCAAGGCAGCAAATAGCCCATGAACGCCTCGGCCATCAGGCAGAGAAAAATGGCGCAGCCAAAGACCCAGACCAGCTCGCGTGGCTTGCGGTAGCTGCCGTAGATCAGTCCGCGAAACATGTGCAGGTACACGACGACAAAAAAGGCCGACGCGCCGGTTGAATGCATGTAGCGAATGAGCCAGCCCCAAGGCACATCGCGCATGATGTATTCGACTGACGCAAACGCCAGCGCGGCGTCGGGCTTGTAATGCATCGTCAGGAAAATGCCGGTGACGATCTGGATCACCAGAACGAACAAGGCCAGCGAGCCGAAGACGTACCAGAAGTTGAAATTTTTGGGCGCGTAATACTGCCCGATGTGCTCGTTGTAGAGCTTGCTCGCGGGGAAGCGGTTGTCAACCCAGTTGAGAGCGCGCTGCGCGAACGGGGCGTTCGGGGAGATTTCCTTGAATTCAGCCATGACTTGTCCTGGGGATGGGAGTGATTGATTGGGGTGATCAGGCTCGCGCTTGCGGGCCGGCCTGGGAGTCCGGGTCAGGCCCAGAGCGAACTGGGGCGGCCCGGAGAGCCTCGGAGAGGGGCGACGCGGCGCATCCGCACTGAGCGCCATACCTGCCCACTCCCGCTGCCGGCTTCATGCTCGGGTGCTCTTGTCCTCGCCGATGAGCAGCCGGTTGTCCGATAAATACATGTGTGGGGGCACCTCGAGGTTGTCGGGCGCGGGCTTGTTTTTATAAACACGGCCGGCCATGTCAAAGGTAGAACCATGACACGGGCAGTAGAAGCCGCCACCCCAGTCAGCGGGCAGCGATGGCTGCGCGCCGAGCTGGAATTTGTCGATTGGCGAGCAGCCCAGATGCGAGCAGATGCCGACCACGACCAGCGTCTCGGGCTTGATCGAGCGGGCCTCGTTGCGTGCATATTCGGGGGTCGGATACTGGTTGCGCTCCGATTTGGGATCGGCAAGCTGGGCGTCGTTTTTGGGCAGCTGCGCAAGTTGCCCAGGCGTGCGCTTGACGATCCACACCGGCTTGCCGCGCCATTCGACCGTGATTTTTTCGCCCGGCTTGATGGCCGAGATATCGACTTCAACGGCTGCACCGGCTGCCTTGGCACGCTCTGATGGCTGGAAGGTGCTGACAAACGGCACTACGGCAGCGAGGCCACCTGCACCGCCAACGACGGCCGTGGCGACGATCCAGTTTCTTTTGTCTTTATCGAGCGGTTCAGAGTTGTGGGGCACATCGCTCGGTCTGGCTTGGGTCATGAAAATCTTTCCGCAACTCGCTTTGAAATTGATGGGGCGCACAAAGTTGTCAAACAAAAAAGTGCCTTCGGGACAACCCTAGATTGTAGCGATGTACGCTGCAAACGCCTGACCGCGCGGGCGTCCCTATGGGCGTCCCCATGGGCGTCTCCTCCCGGATAATTCTGACCGCGCTTGCTTCGCGCTGTCAGCGGGGCGAAGTGAAATCAAAACAAAACAAGGAAAAAGACATGACGATGATGCAAGAGTTCAGGGAGTTTGCCGTCAAGGGCAACGTGGTTGACCTCGCTGTGGGGGTGATCATTGGTGCCGCCTTCGGCAAGATTGTCGATTCAGTAGTCGGCGATCTGATCATGCCGCTGGTGGGGGCGGTGATCGGCAAGATCGATTTTTCCGGGCTTTTCATTGTGCTGGCGGCCGTGCCGCCCGGAACCGGCAGCTCGCTGGACGCGCTTAAAAAAGCTGGCGTTCCGGTCCTCGCCTATGGCAATTTTCTGACCGTGGCGGTCAACTTTGTCATTTTGGCGTTCATCATTTTCCTGATGATCAAGCAGATCAACCGGCTCAAAAGGACCGCGCCCGCAGCGCCTGCCCTGCCGGCTGCACCCGCCGAGGAAGTCGTGCTGCTGCGGGAAATTCGGGACAGCCTGCGGCGGTAAATGCACGACCGGGCGACTTGCGCTGGCCGGGCGGTTCGGTGGCTCGTGCAGTCAAGCATTCAGCCACGCTCGACCTGCGACTCGCCAGTAAGGCGGTCGCTATATTTTTAATAGCTACTTGCGCCGATAAACATTGGGCTTGGACCGATTTCCATTATTACCGAGGCCGCATCAAGGTCCGCGCCATGCGAACTGCCGACAGCAAACTAGCCGCATCCGCCACGCCTTTTCCCGCAATATCGAAGGCCGTGCCGTGATCGGGGCTGGTGCGCAGCAGCGGCAGGCCCAGCGTGACGTTGACGCCATGCGCCACGCCTAGGTACTTCACCGGAATCAGCCCCTGGTCGTGGTACATGGCCACCACCACGTCGAATTCGCCCGGCTTGCCGGGGGCGTGGCGCGCGCGCATGAACACGGTGTCAGGCGCAAATGGGCCGTGCGCTTCGATGCCCTGCGCCCGTGCGGCCGCCACGGCTGGCGCAATGATGGTTTTCTCTTCCGCACCAAAAAGCCCGCCCTCGCCCGCATGCGGGTTCAGCCCGGCGACGGCAATTTTTGGCGCGCGCCCCAGACTGGCGCTCAGCGCTTGATGGGTAATGTGCAGGGTCTGCAAAACGGCGCTCAATGTCATGGCCTCGATGGCATTGCGCAGCGACAGGTGAATGCTCACCAGCACCACCTTGAGCTCGTCATTGGCCAGCATCATGCGCACCGGCAACTCGCTGATTGCGCAGCCTAGAAATCGGGCCGCCTCAGCCTGCAGCAGCTCGGTGTGGCCGGGAAAGGCAGCCCAGCGCGGGCAGGCAGCCAGCGCCTCTTTGTGGATCGGCGCCGTCACCATGCCTGCGGCCTCGCCAGCCAGTACGGCACGCGCTGCCCAAATGATGCACTGAGCCGCCGCGTTGCCTGCCAAATCGCTCACTAGCCCATACGGTGCGGGCGCAAGCAGCTCGCATTTTTGTAGCAAGCCAATGCAGTTCGGCGGAATTGCGTCGGCATCGGCCAGCTTGCCCAGCAGGGCCACGGGCAGCGCCGGGCCAGGCAGCTTGTCGGCTCCCGGATGCGCCGCGACCAGCGCCGTGGCACGGCGCAATGTGGCGAGGTCGCCGACCACGACACAGCCAGCCATGTCGGCCGGGCATTGCGCAAAGGCGCGGGCGATGATTTCGGGGCCAATACCGGCCGCGTCGCCCATGGTGATTAATAAAGTTTGATTCATGGGATGGGGGCGGACATACTTCACGGCCAACGCGTGCCGACCACCTGCGCTTCAAAAACGTCCCGGTAAGATCTCCGGCACAGCGTCGGTACGGGCTTCAACGCGCTCAGTCGATCTGGCGACTTCACACCATTCAACATGAAAAACACATGAAGCATCGCCGTATTTTCTGCCAACTGCCTGCCGCTCGATTCATGTTGGCCTGAACGCAAAATGCCAAGCGCCGCATTGCCCCTGACCACCGCAGAGCTGATGCTCTGGAGCGCCGCCAGCGGGGGCGTGGCGCTGATTGCACTTGTGGCGTTTTTCGACTTGTTCATCAGCCGCACCCGCGCCTCACGCGAAACGTTTATATGTATTGGCCTTGGTGCGGTGTGGATCATCTTGCTCAGCGGTTTGCCTGCGGTTTTGTGGCCCGGTCACACCGAATCGCTGCGTGTCGCGCAGGTTCTGATCGGCCCGCTTTGCGCCGCCATCGGCACATTCGGCATCAACGGCTGGTTGCATGCCCGCCAACGCGACCGACTGAGTTCGCTGATCCTGCCCGGCATGGCATCTGTCGCGCTGATGGGCGGTCCGCTGGCTTTGTTGCTCGACACAGAATGGGAACTGCCCGCTTCCGCCGCGCTGACCTTGACCTGCCTGCTTGTCGCACTCGGGATGACCATCCGGGCCGCGCAGCGGGGTGATCGTCTGGCCTGGGGGCTGGCCGGTGCCACCGCTTTGATGGTGCCGGGCGGAGTTGGCCTGTACAGCATTGCCGTGGGCATGACCCGGCCCGGCCTGGGGTGGCAAATGGCGATTGTCTGGTGCGCTGTGACGGGCTTCGTCGGCACCTGCCTCGCGTTGTGGACGCGGGGCCAGCAGCTTCGCCGGCTTGCTAACCGGGACACCACGCAGCGCGACCCAACCACCCGGCTGTACAACGGCGCGACGACCATGCAAAAAATCATCGCCTCGCAGCGTCGGCGCCGCAAAACCGGCAGCGACGGCGCGTTGATGGCAGTCATGGTGTTCGACCCCGGCAAATTGGTCCCGCAGGTTGGGCACAGCGGCTTGCAGCTCATCTACACCGAGCTCGCCTTGCGCATGCAGCGTCAAACCGGCGTCATCAACCCGGCAGGCCGCTACTACGACAGCTGCTTTCTCGTGGTGCTTGAAACCCTGCACTCACCGGCCTGGCTGCGCAAAATGGGCTTGCGTGTCGCTGCCAGCCTGCGCCAGCCGATTGAGGTCGAGTCGCTGACCGGCGAGCGCCTGATCATCGCAGCGGATATTGGCGTCGGCTTGATTCACCTGTCGCAGGCAAGCCGAAACGTCGATCAGCTGCTGCACGAGGCGCTCAGCGTTGCAACGGCAGCACGCCGCATGAGCTCCCGGGCTGGGCTGCTCGACCCGCAAAGCCGCAAGCCGATTGCCGCAGAAAGCGCCGAACTCGACATGCGCTGGAACCTGCTGAACGCAAAAAAACCCGCGTCGTCCGGGCTCAATCGCAGTACGCGTAGTTTGCGTAGTTCGCGCGACGCGCGCAAACCGGGCGAAACCCGCCCAATGTAGGTGTGCCGAGCGTGTGCAGAATGCCCGTGTAGAAGTTTCCGCCTGCGCTCAGGGCTGAACGGCGTCGATCACCACTTCCACCGCGCCACTGCCCACCGTAACCGGCGCAGACTGGCCCAGCAGGTCGCCCGGCGTCGGGCTGGCCTGGCCCGAGCGCGAAACACGCGCACCGACGACCACCGTTTTGAAGCGCGACAGCGTCATGGCAGCAGACATCGTGGTGCTGTCGTCGAGGACAAAACTCAGCGGCAAGTCACTGACCTGTTTCTTCAAAATCGCCAGCGGCATGCGGGGCCCTTCAACGGCCCGGGCAAAAATAAACACGGTATCGGTGGGCCGGGCTTGCGCGGCCAGCGCCGGAGCCAGGCTGACGCGACCACTGACCGTGGCGGCGGGGGTGGCCGCAGACGACGCACCGCCGGTGGCGCTGCCCGCAGGTAGCGGGCGCGCAGCCTGGCCAGAGACGGACGGCCCGGCCTGCGGTGCGGCAGCCGCCTGGTCTGGCTGCGAGCTGGCGGCCTCGCGTGCCTGCGCCAGGCTTTGGTCGATATCGGCGATGAACGCGCTGCCCGGTGGGGCGAATGAGCGTGCGCGGCTCCAGTAGCCGATGGCCTGGGCAAAATCCTTGCGCTCGAAGGCGGCGCTACCGGCCAGTGACAGCGCCTTGATGTCTTCCGGCGCGAGACGCAGGGCTTCGTTCAGCAAGCGCGTCGGCTCGCCCGCGGCACTGCCCGCTTCCATCGCCAGCGCATAAGCCAGGTCTGCCAGCATGGCTGCATCGGGTGGCGACACCTTGACGGCCTGCCGATAGGCGGCTGCTGCCTCGGGGAAACGCTGCAACGCACGAAGGCCATGACCCAACATCGACCATGCCTCGGCATCGTCCGGTTTGTCACGCGTTCGAGCCGTCAACAATTCAACCATTTGCGTGATTTTTTCAGGCGTGACCTCATCCTCTACCTGTGCCGCCACGGGTGCGGCCTGCGGCGACAGCGCGGCGGGATTGCCTAATACGGCGTAGAGCGCGATGGCCACCGTCGGCACCAGCACGCCCAGACCGACTGCCGTGCTGCGCGAAGGCCCGGCTACCGCTGCAGCGGGCGCTTCGGCCTCTTCACTGAGCACGCGTCGGGCTACTTCGGCTCGGGCGCGGCGGTGCTGCTCAACATCGAGCGCGCCACTTGCGTGGTCCGCATCGATCTGCACCATTTGGGCGCGCAGCACAGCAAGGTTGGCGCTGCGCGCATCAGGCGATGTGCGTACAGGCGACTGGGGGCGCAACAACGCTGGCAAGACGAGCGCCAGAGCAGCAACGCCGAGGGCAGCGGCCAGCAGCCAGAAGATCGTCATGGCGTGCTCCTCGATTCAGGCGAGGGCACTGCGGCGAGAAGAGCGTCGGCGCGAGCAATTTCTTCGGGGGTCAGGTCGGTCGGTGCAATCGCCTGCCGCTGACGGCGAATGTTGCGAATCAACACCCAGGCTGCAACCAGCAGCAGCGCAAACGGCCCGGCCCACAGCAACACGGTGCTGGCCTGCCAGCGCGGCCGGTACAAAACGAAGTCGCCATAGCGCTCGGCCATGAAATCAAGAATCTGCTTTTTCGACTGCCCCTCGCCAAGCTTGATGCGGATCTGGTTGCGCAAATCGACGGCGAGGTCGGCATGCGAGGCGGCAATGGTTTCGTTCTGGCACACCAGGCAGCGCAGCTCTTCAGCGATGGCCAGCACGCGGGCTTCCAGGGCCGGGTCGGCGTAGCTCGACGGCGCAACACGAGGAGCCTGGGGAGCAGCGGGTGCCGTTTGCGCCGAAACAGGAAGTGTCAGAAACAGTGGCACACAAAGGGCCACGCGGGAAAGGAAGTTCAAAAGTCTAAACACCTAATTTTTTGATCAGCGGCGTGATTGAGCCGCGCAATACTTCGGACGTGACGGGGCCGTTGAATTTGAAGCGAATGATGCCGTTTTGGTCGATGACGAAGGTCTCGGGCACGCCATAAACGCCGTAGTCGATACCCACCAGCCCGTCGGGATCAACCAGCGTGGCGACGTAAGGGTCGCCGAGCTTCGCCAGCCAGGCGCGCGCATCGGCGCTTTTGTCTTTGTAGTTCAGGCCATAAACCGGCACGCCGCTTTTGGCGAGTTCGCCAATCAACGGGTGCTCGACCCGGCACGGCGCACACCACGAAGCCCAGACATTGAGCACCCACACCTTGCCGCGCAAATCCTGTGTCGATATTTTTTGATCGGGTGCATCAAGCCGGGCCAGATTGAAGGCTGGTGCCGGTTTGCCGATCAGCGGCGACGGTACATCACGCGGATCGAGCTTCAGACCCATGCCCAGAAACACCACCAGCGCAATAAAGACCGCCAGCGGGAGCAGGTAGCGCTTCATGATGTGGGCAGCGCAACAGGCGGCACCGGACGGGCCGTCGCTACGCCGTCGGTGGCAGGCATGGGTTGAACAGCCGCCCGACGCTGGTTGCGGTAGCGCCGGTCCAACACCGCCAGCAAGCCGCCGCCCG
>JANOOO010000203.1:0-2114 GCA_031421375.1 Polaromonas sp. | reverse complement strand
TCATTCATACCGGAGCGCCTCGGCCGGGTTCACGCGGCTGGCGCGCCAGCTTGGGTAGATCGTTGCCAGGAACGCCAGCACCAGCGAGATCACCGCGACCGGCATGATGTCGGCGTACTGCGGGTCGCTGGGCATGCGGCTGATGAGGTAGATGTCTTTTGGCAAAAAACTAGCGCCCAAAGCACGCTCAAGCGCTGGAACCAGCACGTCGATGTTGAGCGCCACGCCGAGGCCGAGGACGAGCCCCGACAGCGTGCCGATCACACCGACCATCGCGCCCTGCACCATGAAAATGCCCATGATGCTTTTTGGGCTGGAGCCGAGGGTGCGCAGGATGGCGATGTCGGCGCGCTTGTCGGTCACGGTCATCACCAGCGTGCTGACGAGGTTGAACGCCGCCACCGCAACGATCAGCGTCAGGATGATGAACATCATGCGTTTTTCAAGCTGCACGGCCGAAAACCAGGTGCGGTTTTGCCGCGTCCAGTCACGGATCAGCAAGTCGCCACTGAGCGTGCGCGACAGCTCGCCGCCGACCTCTCTCGCGCGCTGCAAATCCTTAAGCTTGATACGAATGCCGGTCGGCCCTTCGAGGCGAAAGATCCGGGCAGCGTCGTCCTGATGCAGCAGCACCAGCGCCGAGTCGTATTCAAAATGCCCCGAGTCGAAGGTGCCAACCACCGTGAGCTGTTTCAGACGCGGCACCACGCCGGCCGGCGTGACCTGGCCGCTGGGCGCAATCAGCGTGACGGCATCGCCCTCGCGCACCCCCAGGGCCCGTGCCAGTTCGCCGCCGAGCACCACGCCGAATTGGCCGGCGATCAACTTGGGCAGCGCGCTGTCTTTCAATTGCGCCTCCAGATCACTGACCTGGCCTTCCAGCGCCGGATCGATGCCTCGAACAATCGCCCCCTTCATGTCTTCGCCGCGCGCCAGCAGCGCCTGCGCGGCGATGAAGGTGGCCGCACCGACGACGTTGGGGTTGGCGCGAATCTCTTGAAGCGTCAACTGCGGATCGGCCAGCGCCGCACCACCGGGTGCGAACACCTCGATGTGCGAGATCACGCCAAGCATGCGGTCGCGCACTTCTTTTTGAAAACCGTTCATCACGCTGAGCACGATGATCAGCGCCGCCACGCCGAGCGCAATACCGAGCATTGACACGCCGGAAATGAACGAGATAAACCCATTGCGCCGCGTCGCCCGGCCGGCCCGCGTGTAGCGCCAGCCGAGGATCAATTCATAGGGGATTTGCATGGCGGCAATTGTGGCATTGGGTTGGAGTCAACCCTGCTTGCGGGACAATGCGGCGATGCCCCTGACCCCGACTCGCACGCTGCCCGGCGATGCAGGCACAACCCCACATCTGATCGTCCCATTCGCCGTGTGCAACAGCGACGCGTGGCTGAAAACCGTCACGGCCATGCCCCTCGCCCACACCCGCCAGACGCAGGCGCTGCTGCGCGGCATGACGCGTGTTGCCGTTGATCTGCGTAGCGAGCACAGCCTGTCGCCACCCCATGAACGCGCACTGGCGCAGGCGCTTGGCCTGCCCTTCACCGATGAAGGTGACGGGCTGATTCCCTGGGCCGCATGGGAGGCCGTACGCAGCGGGCTTGATGCGCGCCCCGGTCAAGGCTGGGCCTGGGTAACGCCGTGTCACTGGGCGATGGGGCGCGAGCACGCCACCTTGAGTGACCCGGCGGCGCTGGGTTTGAGCGAAGCCGAATCGCGTACCTTGCTGGCCGCGATGGCCCCGTACTTCGAGACCGACGGCATCAGGCTGCATTTTTTACGCGCTGATCGCTGGCTGGCCGAAGGCGATGTTTTTTGCGACTTGCCGACGGCCTCGCTCGACCGCGTGTTGGGGCGCGATGTGGACCCGTGGCTGCCGAAGAACAAAACCCTGATGCGATTGCAAAACGAGATGCAGATGCTGCTGTACACGCATGCGGTCAACGATGCGCGCGGTGCTGCGCGGCAGTGGCCAGTGAACTCGTTCTGGCTCAGCGGGAGCGGCGCGCTGACGGAGGCGGTTCTCGATGCTGCGCGAAAGCGGGGTCGCCCCTCACCCCCGCCCTCTCCCCTGGGTACAGGGGCGAGGGAGCAAGAGG
>JANOOO010000202.1:0-5527 GCA_031421375.1 Polaromonas sp. | reverse complement strand
AGTGAGTCGTAGTTGAAGGGCCGGTCGGGCAACTCGCGCGGGCCACCGGTCGCGCCTTCAATGATGTGGATGTAGGCCAGATTCATCGAGGCGAGCTGGCGCACGACGTAATCGAACAAGGGCTGCGGGGCCGAGTCAAAGGCGTCGTTGGCGGGGGTGACGGGCGACAGCCGGATGCCGGTGCGCTCGCCGCCTGCCGCGTCAACGACTGCGCGGGTCACTTCAAGCAGCAGACGTGCACGGTTTTCGATGCTGCCGCCGTAGTCGTCGGTGCGCTGGTTGGAGCCGCTTTTCAGAAACTGGTCAAGCAGGTAGCCGTTGGCACCGTGGATTTCAACGCCGTCAAAGCCAGCGGTGTGTACCGCGCCTCTGGCTGCGCTGGCGTAGCTGTGAACCAGTGCGGGAATTTCTTCCGCCCTGAGCGCACGCGGGGCCGAGGTTGCGACCATGTCGGGCTTGCCGTCTTTGAGCAGCACGGTCTTGCTTTTGGCCGTGATGGCCGATGGTGCGACCGGCGCGCCGCCGTCCGGTTGCAGCGAGGTGTGCGAGATGCGGCCGACGTGCCAGAGCTGGACGACGATCTTGCCGCCGGCTTCATGAACCCGGCGCGTCACGGCCTTCCAGGCGTCAAGCTGTTCGCTGCCGTACAGGCCGGGCGCGTCCGCGTAGCCCTGGCCCTGGTGGCTGATGGCGGTGGCCTCGGTGATCAACAGGCCGCCACTGGCGCGCTGGGCGTAGTACTCGGCGGCGTGCGGACCAGGAATGGCGTTGGGCGAGCGATTGCGCGTCAGCGGGGCCAGCACGATGCGGTTGGCAAGCTGCAAGGCTCCCGCCTGAACGGGGTCGAACAGGCTGCGGCCTGAATGACCAGGCGTGGAGCTGGCGTTGGCGTTGGCGGTTGAGGATGAAGGGGCGGAGCGGGTGGGGTGGGTCATGGGTTTGAGTTTGGGTTTGGAAATTGATTAGTGGTGCAGCGATTAAAAACGACCCTTAACCGCTGGATTTTGAAGTTTTTGAAGTCCGCCTTTTGGGACGGCAGACTGGAAAGTGTCTGTCAAAGCGAAAGAATCGGTTCGGGCAGGGCTGCTGCAAAAGACGCGGTTTTATGTGCCAGATAGCGTGCAACACCACACTAAGTCCGGCTGCAGGGTGCGCGCATTTTGCCTGCGCGGCAGCCGCGATTTGTGATTCGTCCAGGGCGCTGAGTCTGGTTACAAATTTCGCGTCCTACAAGGGTTTTCATTGGTATCCGCTGCGCGGGCCGCCTCGTTAATCTGTGGCGGCCCATATCGACCGTGACGTCTTATAAATTGGAGAATTCTGATGAACAAGCTACTTTCCAGCCTCGTGATGGTTTCCTTCGCAATCGCCTCAGGCGCAAGCTTTGCAGCTGCACACGGCGGCAAAGACGACAAGAAAATGGAAGAAATGAAAGCGGCCTGCAAAAAAGCCGACCCCAAGATGGACGACAAAATGAAGGCCGAATGCAAGGCCATGGAAGCGAAGAAGTAATTCTTTCGCTGGTCGCCAGCAAGGCGACAAGCAAAAAAGCGGGCTAGTCAGCCCGCTTTTTTATGCCTGTCGTCTCATGCGCATTTGCACTGCATGCGCCGCCGCGCCAAAAAATGCCGTGCGGGTTGGGTGATGCGACAAAGCGCAACGCAGGCTATCGGCCCCGCAATTGTTGCGGGAATCGGTTTTTTCCTACGGGGCCATGCGGGTCCTGGGCATCCGGCACATCGGCTGCGCGCTCTAAACTGAGGCATTGCGTGACAGCTGTAAGCTTGGTGAAAGACGCCAGATTTTGGCAAAAAAAATAGTCACACTTGAGTCGCTGCGGTGCAGGTTTAAGAGGATTAGCGCCGGAGCAAAGCGCGGCGGGTTGAATTCGGTTGCATCAACGCGCCCTGGATCCCGCCCTGGAGCGCTTCGACTTGTGCAGCCCATTCAAAGGGGGCATTGCCATGCTGAAATATGCGGTGATTTTTGCGTTGATTTCCCTGATCGCTGCCGCGCTGGGCTTTTCCGGTCTGGCCGCTGGTTCTGCGGGTATCGCCAAGGTCTTGTTCGGCCTGTTTTTAATACTCGCTTTCGTCTTTATCGTGCTGGCGGCGCTGGGTGTCGGGGCGGTCAAAAAGGTGATGAAGTAAGTGGTCATGCTTGATTCGCTGGTCGCGTCTGAGTTGCTGGCGCTCCCGCAGCGCGATGTGGTGGCGCCCACGGACGGGGCTTTGCCGGTCGCGCTGGCCAAGTCGGTGGATCATGCGGCTTGGCCAGCGGCATCGGCACCGGCACCCGCACTTTCGCCTTCAGTGGCTGGCCAGTTCGCCGAGCCAGAGCCCGCCGCGCCGCGCGCTGGCATGGTGGCGCGCTTTCGCCGCCGCTTGTTTAATCCGCTGGGCGACCGTAGCAAGCCAGACGCAGCTGGAGACGCCGGCCTTGCTGACCAGGCCGACGCGCCGTCTGCCAGGCGTCTGGCCAAGGCGGCACCGGTGCGTGACATCGGTTTCAAGGCCAGCCTGGCAGAATTTTTGCTGATCAATCATTTGCGGGCACGTATTCGGTCGAAGGCGGAGCAGCCTGCGCAGGCTGCCGACGTGCTGCAGCGCGGCGAGCAGATTATTTATGTGACCTGCAAGGACTGGTTCGGCGATGGTGACTCGCACACTAGCGAGCTTGGCACGCGGTTGTGAAACTGCGCTGTTGGTGCGTTATCGCGCCCGGCTGCGCGTCAACCCCAAACCCGTTGCCTTGCGGCAGATTGGAGTGCCTGAGTGCCTGAGTCCTTGCGTGAACGAACGCCGCCTGCACGGCTGCGGTCATTGGCACCACGCAGGCTATGAGCGGTAACTGTCGTCGAGCTTGTCCAGCTTGCGAATCAGCGACGGCCAGACAAACGCGCCGCCCATGCCGCCTGTCTGGACGCGCATGGCTTCGCTCACGCCTGAGACGATGGTGGGGCTGACGCGCGTCAACTCGCCGCCGCTTTGCGCATCGATCTGAATGCGGCAGCTGTTCTCAAAGATGTACATCGCCAAAAACGCATCGGCGACGGTTTTGCCGACGGTGAGCAAGCCGTGGTTGCGCAGCATCATGAAGTTCGCCTGGCCAAGATCGGCCTGCAGGCGCGGCTTCTCATCGCTGCGAAAAGCCACACCCTCGTAATCGTGGTAAGCGAGCGAGGCCAGCACGAAGGTCGATGGCTGGCTGATCGCCAAAACGCCGCCAGCCTGCGCGCTCACGGCCACGCCAGCGCGCGTGTGGGTATGCAGCACGCAACCTACATCAGGCCTGGCCTCGTGTACGGCGCTGTGAATGACAAAGCCCGCCGGGTTTACCGGGAACGGTGAGTCGATCACCTTGTTGCAGGCTTCATCGACCTTCACCAGCGACGACGCGGTGATCTCGTCGAACATCAACCCATACGGATTGATGAGAAAGTGGTGTGTACCGCTGGCAGTTTCAGCAGGCAGCTTCGCGGTGATGTGCGTGAAAACCAGGTCGCTCCAGCCGTAGTGGGCCACCAGCCGGTAGCAGGCGGCGAGGTCGCAGCGCAGTTGCCACTCTTCAGCGCTGACATGTTCTTTGAGAGAGGGAATGTGCATGCTGTGTCTCCGTGTTGGGTTGGATCAAATTTTATTCGTGAGCGCCCAGATTGCGCAGGGTCGAGCAAAACCCAGGCAGCACCTGACGCTATGAATTCAGGAGCTGTCTGCGCCCATTCTATTTGGGGTGGTGGCTGATTCGGCAGTGAGATGGGTGGCGACCTGCCGTGACCCCTCGCTGCCCGCGATCAGCCTCTCAAGCGTTCAGCCGCAAACAGCACCTGATCGATCACAGCCTGAACGGCCTGACGGTGCTGGTCCTGAATCAGTCCGCCGCCTGCGTCAAAGGCATCGGCAGCCCGGCTAAGGGCAAAAACTTTGGGCGCGACCCAGCACTGCGTGTTCAGCAGCAGCGGGACCAGGTGGCTTTGCGCCCGCAGCCCGCCTAGCGCACCGGGCGAGGCGCTCAGCACGCCGACCACCTTGCCGGTGAAGGATTTGAATCCATCCTGCCAGGCCGGGTCGGACTTGACCGGGCTGGACGCCCAATCGATGGTGTTTTTAAGCAGGGCCGGATAGCTGCCGTTGTACTCCGGCGAACAGATGATCCAGGCCGGGTGTTCGTACAGGATTTGCTTGAGCCGCATCACGTCGGGCGGCGTCCCCGTGGCCTCCAGATCAGCGTTGTACATCGGGATGTCCAGGTCGGCCAGCTCCAGGTGCGTCACCTGCGATCCGCTCGCACGGGCCAGTTCGGCGGTAGCGTGCGCCAACTTCCGGTTGTACGATTGCTGGCGGGTGCTGCCCGCGAAGATGAGAAGTTTCATGGTGGGCTCCAGCGGCAAACTATAGCGGGCAGGGCCGCTGCACGCAGGTCGTCGGTCAATGCTAAAATGTACAAAACCAACTAATTTGTACAAAATGCACACTGTCCCCCTGAGTGAATTCCGCGCCAAGGCGTCGGCCATGCTGGACCTGGTCGAGAAAGGCGAAACCGTGCGCATCTTGCGTCACGGCAAGCCGGTCGCCGAGCTGGTGCCGCTTCAGCCCGCGCCGCCAGCTAAAACGCCGAGCTGGAAGCGACCGTTTGAGCCAGTGCGATTGCCTCCTGGCGCATCGCTCTGTCAAGCGGTGTTGGACGGGCGAGACGAATCGTCATGGTGAAAGCCGGGCCGGATTATGTTGGCGAGGGCCGGAAAAAACCGCTTGCTGTGCGTGAGGGAGACGCAAGGTTGATGTTTGATACCTCAGCCCTGACGAAACGCTACGCGGCCGAGGTAGGGCGCGAGCGGGTTTTACTGTTGTTTGAGGGTGCCAGTGAACTGCTGGTGGCCGCCCATTGCAAAACTGAAGTTGCCTCGGCCTTGTTGCGCCGTCGTCGTGAGGGGGCGTTGCCCGCTTCCGAGTTTGATCGGGCCTGGGCTGCGGCGCAGCGCGACGTGGCTGACATGACGCTGGTTCCGCTGGATGCGCGCGTCGAGCGCTTTGCCTTTGCGGCGATGGAGCGGGGTCCCCTGCGCGCTATGGATGCCTTGCACGTCGGGAGCGCACTGGCCAGCAGGGTTGATCTGTTTGTCACTGCAGATCGACGCCAGGCTCAGGTGGCCAGAGGCATGGGATTGATTACCGAACTAATTGAAAACTGAAGGCGCGCCATGTTTTACCCGCAAGAATTCGACGTGATCGTGGTCGGTGGTGGCCATGCCGGCACCGAGGCCGCGCTGGCCGCTGCCCGCATGGGTTGCAAAACCCTGCTGCTAACGCACAACATTGAAACCCTCGGCCAAATGAGCTGCAACCCGTCGATTGGCGGCATCGGCAAGGGCCACCTGGTTAAAGAGGTTGATGCGCTCGGCGGCGCAATGGCGCTGGCGACCGACGAGGCCGGCATTCAGTTCCGCATTTTGAATAGCTCCAAAGGCCCGGCGGTGCGCGCCACGCGGGCGCAGGCCGACCGCATTTTGTACAAGGCGGCGATTCGC
>JANOOO010000201.1:0-2289 GCA_031421375.1 Polaromonas sp. | reverse complement strand
CTGGCCAACTCGTCGGGCCAGGTCGGCCGCAACTACATGCGCCACCTGACCGGCACGGTGTATGCCGCTTTCAAGGAGCCGGTGCATATGTACCGGGGCACGACGATGGCCGGCATCATCCGCGACGAATCGGGTCACAACACCAAGCGCGGTTTTGCCGGCGGCTACGAGATGGAAACGCTGGCGCTCGGCGTGCCCTTCATGGCGGCGTTTTTGAACCCGGGCGGCTGGGGCGCAGACTTCGCGTGGTGGATGGACCACTACACCAACCTGGCCGGCATGTGGATCGTCGGCGAAGACATGCCGCGCGAGAACAACCGCGTGACGCTGAACAGCGCCGTCAAAGACAAGTGGGGCAACGCCGTGCCGAACGTGCATTACGACGACCACCCGAACGACATCGCGATGCGCAACCACGCCTTCGCGCGCGGCGAAGATGTTTACAGGGCGGCGGGTGCCATCAAAACCTTCCGTACGCCGCCCTACCCGTCCACCCACAACCTGGGCACCTGCCGCATGAGCGCGACCGCGCAAGGCGGCGTCTGCAACAAGTGGGGCCAGACGCACGACATCAAAAACCTGTTCATCTCCGACGGCAGCCAGTTCACCACCGGCGGAGCGGAGAACCCGACGCTCACCATCGTCTCACTGGCGATCCGTCAGGCCGACTACATCGCCAAACAGATGACGGAAAAGGCGATTTAATACGGGGGCATTCACCGCAGAGACGCAGAGGGTAAGGGTCAGAGGGCCGCAGAGAAAAATTGATAAGCTGATAAGCAAGGTCCGTCGAGGGCGCTGCCTTCAACTGTAAATTTCTCTGCGTTCTCTGCGTTCTCTGCGCCTCTGCGCCTCTGCGGTAAAGGCTGTTTGTCTGCGGTATTCGCTTCCTCTCGCCGATGCGGTGAAGGCCGACTTTGTATGGCTCCAAAAAAGGATACCCGCCATGTGTTCTGTTTATGTTCACGCCGACCCGATCCAGTATGAAGCGCGCACGCGCTCGATCCGCATTAACAACGTGCTGACGACCATCCGCCTGGAAAACCTGTTTTGGGACGTGCTGGCCGAGATCGCCAGCCGTGAAGGCAAAACCACCAACCAGCTGATTGCCACGCTGCACGCCGAGCTGGTCGGCCTGCGCGAAGCGGTGCCCAACTTCACCTCGTTTCTGCGCGTGTGTTGCGTGCGCTATCTGTCGATGCCGCGCGTGGACGAAGCGGCGCACAAGCATGCGGCGCTGCGCACGGCGGTGGTCGTTGAGCCGATGATGACGCTGCCGCATTGAGGTCTGCACCTCGCTTGCTCCTTCTCCTTTCCGGGGCCAGCGCCCGAACCTCACGGTGTTACGCGGCGTCTCTTGCTTACTCCCTCTCCCTTCGGGAAAGAGCAAAGGCAAGGGCTCCCCTCTTACTCCCTCTCCCTCCGGGAAAGAGCAAAGGCAAGGGCTCCCCTCTTACTCCCTCTCCCTCCGGGAGAGGGCAGGGGTGAGGGCTCCCCGGTCCCGTATTCAATGGTTCGCGCTGGTTACCCCCACCCTCACCCTCACCCTCACCCCAACCCTCTCCCGCCAGCGGGAGAGGTAGAAAATCAGTCCAAGCTCGCAAGCGAGCGCGGATTCCTTTCTGGCGCAAGGTTTGGTGGGGCTCCCCGCGCCCGCGCGCCAGCCCGCACCGAGCTGGCTTTGCCCCGCCCGGGATGCGGTTAAATTTAACCCATGCCCACCCTCTACCTCATCCGCCACGGCCAGGCTTCATTCGGCGCTGACGACTACGACCAGCTCAGCCCCATGGGCCAGCAGCAAAGCCTGCGTCTCGGGCAGTGGTTCAGGGCCAAAGGCATCGCCTTCGACGCAGCGTTGACTGGCACGCTGACCCGGCAGATACAAACCTTCGCGGGCATCAGCGAGGGCCTGGGCCTTGGTATCCCCGTGACACGGCACGCTGCGCTCAATGAATACGACAGCCATGCAGTTATTGCCACCGTTCATGCGCAGCCGCTGGAAAAGCCCAGCACGCCCGAGCTGTACCGCCACCATTTCCGCTTGCTCAAATCGGGCCTGGCCCTGTGGATGGCCGGCACCGCACAACCGGCGGGAATGCCGAGCTACCGCGAGTTCGCTGACGGCATTGCCCAAGTGCTTGAATCGATTCGGCAGGGCCACAGCGGCAACGTGCTGCTGGTCTCCAGCGGCGGGCCGATTGCGACTGCGGTGGGGCAAGTGCTGGGCACATCGCCCGAGACCACCATCGAGCTGAACCTGCGCATCCGCAATGCGTCAATCACCGAATT
>JANOOO010000200.1:0-4797 GCA_031421375.1 Polaromonas sp. | reverse complement strand
CGGGTGAGTCGCTCAGCGTTTGAAAATAAGAGCAGTGATTGCTCAGGCGATACGCTGCAAACCCCGAAACTCACGCGGCGAGAACCCGAATTTCAATCGAAACGCGCGCGAGAAATGCGCGCTGTTGTTGAAGCCGTTGTCGAATGCGATTTTTGAAATGCTTCGATGCGATTGCGAGGGGTCTTCCAGTTCTCTTTTACACGCAAGCAGACGGCACGACCACAGCCATGCACTGAAGGTTTGCACTTCCCCGGCGAACAGCCGGTGAATATGGGCCGGCGATAGCTGTAGCGCGTGATATTGAAGCGACTGACAGTGCCGGGTTGTGGAGCTCTTGCATTGCATAGTGCTTGATGCGCGCCAGATGAAAGCGCGCCAGTTGCGGCTTGTTGGCGGGGACTGGCGCGCGTTGGCTCGCAAGGGTGCCCGCCAAAATTTCGAGCAGGCCGCTCGCTGCGTGGTTGACAGCTTCCACGGGCCAGGCACTGCTGTCTGCTTCAAAATAATGATGGGCAACCTGCCCGAACAGGCGCGTTGCGGCATCTTGCCCATTGAGCGTCGTTGCGGTCATGGAGTCGATATCGGGCACGAGGTGGCGCAACTCGTCGGCGGGGAAGGTCAGCACGGTCTGTGCAAAGTCAGCGTCAAACGAAAGCTCGAACGCATCGGAACTCGAGAAGACGGCCATGTCGCCCGGTTTGAGCCGGGCTTGGCGACCCCGCTGCGTCATGCCACTTTGCCCGGCATCCTGAATGTTCACCAAGAAATACTCGTCGCTGGCCCGCGCCATCAGGCTTGATGTGCGCGCCACCCGCTGACCACCCGCAACGATCTGCGCCACATTGACCCGACCCAGCTGGCGCAGCGCCATCGCGCCGTGAAAGCGCTCAGGTGCCGCCACCGATTCGCACTCGGCCGGGACGAAATTCTGGCAAACCATGTCAGCCCAAAAGGCCACCTTGTCGCGCTCACGATGCGAGTCGGTCGAGTGCTCGATCAAGCCGGGGCGGCTGGTCAGCGACATGGCGTTGCAAGTCAGGAGCGTCATGAGAGGGTCCTTAAGGGAGTGTTGCAGCACAGACAGCCGCAGGCGGGGCAGATAAATTAAGGTGTCTAAAAAAATCGCAATTCATTAAACGACTGAGCCCGCGCCGTGTACGCCCATTGCCCATCAAGGCGACTCGAATCGAGTCTGTATGCGCTGCGGCGCTGCATTCCTGCGGAGCTTCGCCGCTTTCTGATTGCTCGGCAATACCTCAAATGGGGGATGCGTGGCGGACCCGCGAGTGAAACAATTTGGGCATGCACCGGCCATTGGCCGGTCTTGAAGACAGCGCTTTGCTTTGGCTTGAAACAAAACCAGGAGGTTTGACTATGGCTACACCCCGGCTTGCACCGTCCCGGCTGATCCGCCTGAATGATGATCGCCATGGCTTTTGCAGGGCGGCGTTGACAGTGTGGCTCTGTGCGGCGGTCAGCGTAGCCTTCATCGCCTGCGGTGCGCAGATTCCGGACCTTAAAGCAGCCCCTGCAACCCCTGCCGGCACACCGGCACCAGCAGCCACACCGCGCAGTCTTGAATCAACTTTGCAAATGCCAATCGGCATCGACGAGATGCCGTTTTACCCGGAGATCGCCCGCAACGCGCGCGGCGACATCGTTGCGGTCTGGGAGCAGTTCGATGGCGAGCAATACAGCATCTGGGGCAACAGCCGCCCGGCGGGGCAAGGCTGGGGGCGCGCCACTTTGCTGGAGACGAGTCAGTCGGGCCATGCCTACAACCCGAAGGTGGCGCTCAACGCATACGGCAGCGCGATGGCGGTCTGGGTGCAGACAGACGACGTGGCTGGTACGCGCACCATTTGGTCCGACCATTTAGACATGGCGACGGGGTGGGGCGAGGCGATGCTTGTTGACGCTTCACCCAATAGCGAGGCGTCGTCGCCGCAAGTGGCTATTGACGAGCGCGGTCACGTGAGTGCCGCGTGGCAACAGTCCACTGGCAACCAGCGCACCTTGCGCGCCAATACGTACCGGCCCGGCTTAGGTTGGGAAAGGGCAAGCCCGGCCCCAAAGTGAAACTACTTCTTTGACCTGAGCAATTACCAAAATACAAGAAAAAAGTGCCTGAAACCCAGACATGACGGGCGCAAGCAGCTCCTGAATAAATAGCAACTGGTCGCCGTGCCGGGCGCTGACTGAAGCGGCTTGGTGCCTCGGCGACACGCGCAGCTCGTCAGCCTTCAACACTACGTCGCCATTGATCAACCGGGGCAACGGCGGCAGGCGTCTCCTCTCAAGCGGCTTGGTGAGGCATCAACAAATCAAGCAGCGTGCGTGCGACCACGCGCGTTCGACTTACCGGGGTAGTTGACGCGCGCACAGGGCTTGTCTTGAGTGCGTCATGGCTGGCTGCCATCCTCGAAGAACAAAGATTTGCTTTAGATCATGGCATTTTCGGCCTGTAGGCAAGTACCGACGGGCGCAAAGAGCTATAAAAACAATAGCGACTGCACGCCAATCCCGACCCTGGAGTACACCTCAGTCCTGGCCTTCAGTCAGCGTGTCGAGCTGAAACTTGCCGCTCTTGTGCCAAAGCCAGGTGTCGGTATAGACCACCTTGCCCAGGCGCGCTGGTGCCGGGAAGGGTGCGGCCTTGCGGATGGTGCGTTCGATTTCGGCGACGACCTCGGGCGCATGCGACGGCGCGCGCATCCAGTCAAGCCGGGTGACACGCCCGCCGCCGTCAATCTCGACGTTCATCACGCCCACGGCGTAAAGCAGCGGCGGCATGCGGCCTTTGTAGATGCGGTCTGCGTTCTGGCTGTAGAGATGCGAGGCTCCGTCGCGGCGGTAGGCGCGCGGCGTGCCGGCTACCGAACTGCGTGGCGAACCCGACGCCTGCGCTGGTTGCGCTGGCGTGGGCGCTGGCGTGGGCGCTGGCGTGCGGCCCGCAGGCTCGCCAGCGGATGCGCCTGCGGGTGTCGGCTTGCTCTCGGGCGCAGTTTTGCAGCCCGAGGCCAAAAGTGCCAGCGCGGCGGCGGCGGTGAGCAGACCGTGCCTGCGATGCTGATCGTCCAGCGCGTGATTTTTCATGATTTCCCCTCGTTTTGGATGACTGTTACCCGGTCTTTCAAAGGCGACCGGACGCTATGCTTTGTTATGAAGGCCCACCTCTGGCGGTGCCTTGTTTGCTGTCAGCATTTGGTATTTATTTTACGAATCCGACCGGACGCCTGGTTGCCGCTCATGCCCGTTTTCACTACCGATTATCCGCTCATGGCCCTTTTGGAGCAGCTGGCTGCCGAGCCCGCTGTGCTGTTTGAGATGCAGGCGAGCGAGGGCTCGGCACCGCGCGAGGTTGGCGCGTGGATAGCTGTTTTCCGGGGCGTGGAGATTGACAAGATTGGCGGCGGGTTTGAAGAGGGCGCCATCGCTGTGGCCCGCGCACTGTTTGCGCAGGACACCAGGCTACAGCGTCGCCGGGTCGGGCTCGGGCCGTTGCTCAGGCCGGTCGAGCTGCCGGGCGCGTAGCCGATGACCATCCGCGCGGGCTTGTCGGGGAAGGCCGCATGGACCACCGAAGCGGTAGCCAGCCCGCAAACCAGGGCAAGCAGGGCAGAGCGTCGAAACGAAGAAAACAGGGTTGTCATGGCGGGCACCTTCCAGGTTTATTGATTGAACGATTTCGCGATGCTGCTCAGCTCCATGCTGAATGTGAAGCGGCCTTGCGGATGCCGCGTCACAGTGACTTCAAATGGCTCGCCGTCGCTGTCGAAGTAACGCCGCACGATCACCAGGCAAGCCGTGCCGGGCGGGCAGCCCAGCAGAGCCGCGTGCTTGCGCGTCAGCTGCGAGGCGTCAATCTCGATTTCGGCCCGGTCAATGCAGACCGCGAACAGGCGCTCGATCTGCTCGAACACCATGTCTCTGGCATGATTTTTGAGCTTGGTGACGCGGGCAAATCGACTGAGGATGTAGATGTCGGTCCAGGCCAGCGCTTGCCCAGACTGCTTATCGCGCCGCACCGCGCCGATGTGGTACCACGACGAGCCGACCGGCGCCTTCAGCGCCGGCTGCAGCGCAGCGTCGCATTCAACATAGCGCTCGAAGTGGTTCTCGCGAACGGTGTTGCGCGGGTAGCGCAGCACGTCGCGCACCGAGTTGAAGTCCTGGCTGTACACGCGCGGCGGCGTCGATGAAATGACCTTGGCGGTGCTGCCCTGGCTGAGCGCGATGATGCCGCGCTCTTGCAATGTTTTCAGCGCATGGCGCAGAGTGTGCCGACTCACAGCCGCTTGCGTACACAGCTCTTTTTCAGCGGGCAGTGAGGCACCGACGGGCCACTCGCCACCGCGAATGCGCCGCAGCAAATCCTCTGCGACGCGGCTGTGCAGCGTCTTGGGCTGCGCGCCGCCAGCCGCTTCAGGAAAGGCCATACATGGTCTTGCCGGCGACGGGCATGCGCGCCGTCAAAATGTCGCCCGACATTGATTCGGTGATGTAGATGGTTTTACCGTCCGGCCCGCCGAAGCACAGGTTGGCCAGGTGGTGATGGTGCTTGCTGTCTGCATAGACCAGATGCGTGGGCAGCATGTTGGCGTCAAAGCGCCAGATGCCAACGCCAAGCTGGCACACCAGCAGGCCGTTCTCGCTGTCCATCTCGATGCCGTCAGGGCCGGCCGCGCCGCCTGAGAGCTGAATCGCCACGCCGGTCTTGGACACCGAGCCGTCAGCCATCAGCGGCAAGCGCCAGATTTGCTGCGAGCGCGTAGCCGCAACGAAGCAGTGCTTTTC
>JANOOO010000199.1:0-3802 GCA_031421375.1 Polaromonas sp. | reverse complement strand
GCCGTGGGCGGCACTTCAGCGCTAAAGCAGAACACCGCACCCGGCAGCGTGGCATCGCTCACAGCGGAAAAAACGCCATCAAGTTCGCCGACATAGATGAACACATCGGCTGCCAGAACCAGGTCGTAGCGGCGCTGGGTCGCTCTCAAGTGGCTCACCAGATCGCCTTGCACCAATTCGCTGTACACGCCCAGGGCAGCTGCCTTGGCGAGCATGGCCTCGGACAAATCCACACCAGTCAGGTGCCGGATATGCGGCTTGACCAGCGGGCCGCAAAGCCCGGTGCCGCAACCCAGGTCAAGTGCGGATTCAAACGGCCCGCGCGCGAGCAATGCAAGGTGCCGCGTCAGCACCACGTGCGCGTCGTAGCCGAGCACGCCGACCAGGTGCTGATCGAAGTCATCGGCGTAGCCGTCGAACAGTGCCTGCACGTAGCGCTTTGGCGCGTGAGGCGGCATCGCCGCACCGCCCACTGACGCGAGCAGGTAGCCGTGCAGCTCGGGGTCGCCGCCGTGGGCGATGGCTTGCTCAAATGCCTGCGCTGCCTCGGCCAGGCGCATTGATTCGCGCAGCGCTTCGCCGTAGCGACTCCAGATTTCTGAGGAGGCCGGATTGAGGGTCAATGCGCGTTCATACGAGGCAAACGCGTCGTCATGACGGTTCAACGCGAGCAGTGTTTGAGCCTGGCGCGACCAGACTTCGCTTTGACCGGCATCGATTGACAAGGCGCGCTCAAAGCTGGTCAGCGCCTCGGCGTGACGCGACAGGCCGGCCAGTGCCGTGGCGCGGTGCAGCCATGCATCGTGCATGTCAGGGTCCATGGCCAGGGCCTGATCGGCGACAGTCAGAGCCTCCTCGGGTCGGCCCAGCAACACGCGTGTCGCGGCGAGGTTGACCAGAGTGGAGGCGCGGCCCGGAAGCACGGCCAGTGAAGCCATGAAGTGCTGCTCGGCCTCTGGCAGCCGCCCGGCCATCAGGCATTCCAGGCCGTGCAGGAAATGCGATTTCGCCGCAGCAAAAGAGTCGTCAGGCGGGACGTGAGGGTGGGCTTCGGACATACGTTGCTGGCGGGGCGTGGGGTCAGTCAGGCGCCAGATCATAGTTCGCGGCAGGGCCCGTGCCCGCCTTCAATTTGCCGACGCCGCGTGTGTCACGCGTCAAAAGCTCAGGCTATGGCGGGCTGCCCAATCAGCCGCTGCTTCGCCTCGGCGTACTCGCGGCGCAACCTGTCAACCAGCGCTGCCGTGCTGCAAACGCCGGTCACTGCGCCAATGCCCTGACCGCTGCCCCAGATGTCTTTCCAGGCTTTGCTTTTGTCGCCGCCGAAATTCATCGCGCTCGGGTCGCTGTCCGGGAGATTCGCCGGGTCCATGCCGGCCGCGCGAATCGACGCGGCCAGGTAGTTGCCATGAACGCCGGTAAAGAGGTTGCTGTAGATGATGTCGTCGGAGCTGCCCTCGACGATGGCCTGCTTGTAGGCGTCGGACGCACGGGCTTCTTCGGTGGCGATGAAGGCTGAGCCGATGTACGCAAAGTCAGCGCCCATGGCCTGTGCCGCGAGCACCGCGCCGCCGGTGGCAATGGCGCCCGACAGCGCCACCGGGCCATCGAACCACTGACGGATTTCCTGAATCAGCGCGAACGGGTTTTTGACGCCGGCATGCCCGCCCGCCCCAGCCGCCACGGCGACCAGGCCGTCGGCGCCCTTCTCAATGGCCTTGTGCGCAAACTTGTTGTTGATGATGTCGTGCAGCACCACGCCGCCGTAGCTGTGCGCTGCGGCGTTGATGTCCGCGCGTGCCCCCAGGCTGGTGATGATGATGGGCACCTTGAATTGCACGCACAGCGCCATGTCGTGCTCCAGCCGGTCGTTCGATTTGTGGACGATCTGGTTGATGGCGAAGGGCGCAGCCGGCTTCTCGGGGTGAGCCCGGTTGTGCGCCGCCAGCGTTTCCGTAATCTCAGCCAGCCAGTCGGTCAGCTGCGCTGCAGGGCGCGCATTGAGCGAAGGCATAGCGCCCACGACACCTGCGATGCACTGGGCAATGACGAGCTTGGGCGTGCTGATGATGAACAGCGGCGCGCCGATGATGGGCAGCGGCAGCTTGGCGAGGGTGGCGGGGAGTTTGGACATGGCGGCTTTCGGCGTGCGTTTCAGTCAATTCTTAAGCAAATAATAGCCATAACCCCAACTGCACGGGCGCAAGCAGCTCCTGATTTGATAGCGAGTGAAAGTTAAAACGATTCCAGCGCCAGCGCCGTCACGCACTCCGCGCCCTCAACAATGCTGTCGCGCAAGCCGGGGGCTTTCGTCAGCAAATGGTCAGCATAAAAACGTGCGGTAATGACCTTGGCTCGCATGAAGTCGGCATCGTTGCCCTGCGCCAGCTCCCGCTGCGCCGCCAGCAGCGAGCGCGCCATTTGCCATCCGGCCACCACGGTTCCGGCGAGCATCAAATAAGGCACGCTACCAGCGAAGGCGGCATTCGGGTTGGCCTTGGCTTGCTCGACAACGAAGCGAATCACATCGACCAGTGCCAGCCGCGCTGCCTTCAGCCGCCGGGCGACGGCCACCGCATCGGCACTGCCCTGCTTCGTCAATTCAGCCTCGGTTGCCTCGATCTGCGCGGCAATGGCCAGCGCGGTTTGGCCGCCGTCGCGCAGCGTCTTGCGGCCGATCAGGTCGTTGGCCTGAATCGCCGTCGTGCCTTCGTAAATCGTCAGGATTTTGGCGTCGCGCAGGTACTGCGCCGCACCGGTTTCTTCGATGTAACCCATGCCGCCGTGAACCTGCACGCCGAGCGAGGCGACGTCCAGGCTCATCTCGGTGCTGCATCCCTTGACCAGCGGCACCAGGAACTCGTAGAAAGCGTGGTTCTGTTTGCGTGTGTCGGCATCGGGATGCTGGTGCGCCGCGTCGTAGGCTGCCGCAGCGACCGCCGCCATCGCGCGGCAGCCCTCGGTCCAGGCGCGCATCGTCATCAGCATGCGTTTGACGTCGGGGTGGTGAATGATGGCTGCGCTGGCCTTGATCGAGCCATCGACGGGGCGACTTTGCACGCGGTCTTTGGCAAAGGCCACAGCCTTTTGATAGGCTCGCTCGGCCACTGCGATGCCCTGCATGCCAACGGCGTAGCGCGCCGCGTTCATCATGATGAACATGTATTCGAGGCCGCGGTTCTCGGCACCGACGATGTAGCCCACAGCGCCCGGTCCGGCGCTGTCTGCAATGCTCCCCGCCGTGCCGTCGCCGTATTGCAGCACCGCCGTAGGTGATGCCTTGATACCCAGCTTGTGCTCGATGCTGACGCAATGCACATCGTTGCGAGCCCCGAGCGCACCGCCCTTGCCCACCAAGAACTTGGGCACGACAAACAGGCTGATGCCCTTGACGCCTTCGGGCGCACCGCTGACCCGGGCCAAAACGAGATGGACGATGTTCTCGGCCATATCGTGCTCGCCGTAGGTAATAAAAATCTTGGTGCCGAAAACCTTGTAGCTGCCATCGGGCTGCGGTTCGGCCCGGCTGCGCACCATCGCCAGGTCGGAGCCAGCCTGCGGCTCGGTCAGGTTCATCGTGCCGGTCCACTGGCCGCTGACCAGCTTGTCGAGATAGACCGCCTTCAACTCGTCGGAGCCGGCCGTCAGCAGCGCCTCGATGGCGCCGTCCGTGAGTAGCGGACAGAGCGCGAAGCTCATGTTGGCTGAGTTGAGCATCTCGACGCAAGCCGCACCAATAATTTTGGGCAAGCCCTGACCGCCGTTTGCTATTGGGTGCTGCAAGCCCTGCCAGCCGCCCTGC
>JANOOO010000198.1:0-1546 GCA_031421375.1 Polaromonas sp. | reverse complement strand
CGATGACGGCACAGGCCAGGCGCGCACCTGCGTTGCCAGTCGGCTGGGTTGTGTAGTCGTCCGGGTTGGCGTGGACGATCAGGCCCCTGCCAATCACATCAGCGATGCCGCTGCCGAGTGAGATCGCCGTTGCTTCAAAGTCAAACCGGGCCACGCCTGCAGCGTCGGTTTTCAGCGCGGGAAAGTCACCCGCATGATGGGCCATCGAATTGGGGGCACCGTGCGGTTTCATGTCGGGATTGAAGTGACCGCCCGTGCTTACCCCGTCGCCACTGGAGCAATCGCCTTTCTCGTGCACATGAAAGCCATGCTCGGCATTGGGCTTGAGGCCCCGAACCTCGCCGCGCACTCGCACCTTGCCCACACCTTGCTCGAAGTTGACGCTGCCGCTGGCGGTGTTTCCGGTGGTGCTCTGGAGACGGGCGACGGCGGTCGGGGCTTTCATCGCGGGTGCGGCGCAAGCCGAGAGAACGATCACGCCAAAGGCAAGGGTCAGTAGAAGTTTCATGGATAGGGGCCGATCTGAAAGTGGCGTTGGGCTGCATCGGTGCGATACGCCTCAGCGCATTGTGCGCCCAGCGCTGCGTGCGGCACCGGGCCAGGCTGCAAACCGGAGCGCTCAGGTCGGGGAAGCACGAGGCAGGGCGCTCAAACCCGGTTGACGACCTGCAGCAGTTTGCCGAGCGCCCGATCTTCGATGCCGATTTCGTGCAACTTGTCGTAGGTGTTTTGCGCGTACTCGCGCGTCGTGCCGTAGCGCCCGCAGGCGTCTGAAAAAATTGTGCGGTAGGTTTCCTCGCTGAGCGGGCCGGTGTGGCTGGGGCTGCGGCGCGACAGCGTGAAGGCCAGCGCGCGCACGTCCGATGGCTTGACGTTGACCGGTGGTCGGGTTGAACCCGATACGGGCAGCGTCTCGCAGCGCAGCCATTTCGGGTCATAGACGCCGTTGGGCATTTCGCGCTGCCACAGGGCGGGCAGGGCGGCTGCGACGTGGCTCTGCGCAATGCGGTACACCATGCCCCGGCAACTGCCCCCCGGCAACAAGCCGAAGACGAGACCGGGGCAATCCGGCGTGCCCCGGTTCAGGCGGCTCCACATCTTCAGCGCGCGGTGGTAGCCGCGCACGCTGGCAAAACGCTGTTCTTCAAACTTGAATTCGGGCCGCCAGATCAGCGAGGCGTAGCCGAATATCCATAAATCACCACGGCCGCCCCACTCGCGCAGCACCGCATCGAGCATGCGTGCCGGGTCGCGTCCGGGCTGCGGGGCGTGGGGATGAAACGGCGTCGGCGTCGGCACGTCTTAACTTTAGCCTGCACTGCGGCGATGCTGTACCGGTCGGCCTAAAAGCGGCGCAGCGTGACGCTACTACGCGACACTGGCCTTCGCCGGGAGCGCACCAAGACCGTGGAATCGCCTCGTAACCCTGTTGTACTTTTGGGCTTCGCAAGCCGTTAATATCATTGGCGAAAGCAGGTGACTGTTGGGCGCATCGATCCAGCAGGCGAGCACCCGATTTCTTCCGGAAAACAGGATTCAACCGCAT
>JANOOO010000197.1:0-2307 GCA_031421375.1 Polaromonas sp. | reverse complement strand
CGCGCTCAAAGGCGCTGGGTTTGGCGGTGCCGATATCCATGCCCCGGTACACCAGAGCCGAATCGACACTGATGATCTCGCAGGGGGTGTGCTGCGCGATGGCGAGCGCGGCGGCGGTCTTGCCCGAGGCCGTCGGGCCGGCCAGGAATATTGCCCCCACGGTCGCGCACTGCGTGTCGCTCCCTGCCCCCCGAGGGGGCCGCTGCGCCTGCGGCCCGGCAAAGCCGGTTCCGCGGCCCCTGCTTGGAGGGGAATCGAACAAATCGTCATTCACTTTTGTCGCTCCCTGCCCCCCGAGGGGGCCGCTGCGCCTGCGGTCTGGCAGAGCCAGTCCCGCGGCCCCTGCTGGATGGGGGAGCCCACTTCTTGCTCCCTCTCCTTCCGGGAGAGGGCTGGGGTGAGGGCTCCGCGTCTGCGCTCCCTGCTCGTTAGGGTGGGCGTTGCCTGCTCGGGCCGGCCGTTCGCGGCGTGGGGGTCAGGTGGCAGCATGATCGACTCAGGCTTTGAGCGGTGCGGGCGGCACCTGCTCCCCATGCCTGCGCACCAGCGTCCAAGCGATCAGCGCAATGCACACGCTCCAAAACCAGATGCCGTTGGTCAGCGGCCGCACGCTGCCGTCCATGCTCGCGCCCAGCCAGGCACCGACGCCGAAAGCCAGCAGCATCATCAAAAAACCATTGAGCGCCGACGCCGCACCGGCAGCGTGTGGAAACGGGGCCACGGCGCCGCTTTGGCCGCAGGGCTGATGCACGCCATGGGCGATCATGAAAAGCAGCTGCGGCAGCATGATGGCCCACACGCTTTGCACGCCCGCCCAGGCCAGCACGCCCATCGCCGTGCCGCCGAGCAGCGTCAGCCCCGCTGCCAGCGCCACTGACTTGCGCACACCAAAACGCGGCAGCAAGCGGCGGCAAACAAAGGTGCCTGCGAGGTAGGCTGCGGCGTTGCACAGCAGCACCAGCCCGTACTGCGTTTTGCTCAAACCCAGAACTTGAATGAAGACGAACGACGAGGCCGCGAGAAAGGTGAACAACCCGGCATACGACGCGACGGACAGCGCCGAAAACGCGATGAAAGCCGGGTTGCGAACGATGCCCAGCCAGGTCCGCAACAGCGTAGCGGGTTGCAGTGCCCGCAGGCTTTTATGCTGCAAACTTTCTTTGAAGCCCAGCGCGACAAGCGCCCACGCCGCCGCGCCAAACAGCGCCAGTGCCAGCAGCGTGATGCGCCAGCCGTACAGCTCGGCCAGCAGGCCGCCGATGGGTGCGCTGACGCAGGCCAGCACGCCGAGGCCGCTCAGGCCCTTCGACATCACGCGCGCGCCTTCCGCCGGCAAATAGAGGTCACGCACGATGGCCCGCGCGCACATCACGGCGGCACCCATTGCCGCACCTTGCACCGCACGCCAGACCACCAGCAGGTCCATCGACGGAGCCAGCGTGCTGCCGATAGAGGCCGCGGTGTAGAAGGCCAGACCCCACAGCAAGATAGGGCGACGACCAAAGCGGTCAGACAGCGGCCCCCAGAAAAGCTGGGACACGCCGAAGGCCAGCAGCAGCGCGCTAAGCGTCAATTGAGCCTGAGTCATGGGCGCGCCAAAGCTGCCGGTCAGGGCGGGCAGGGCGGGCAAATAGAGATCGGTGGTGACGGGCTGAATGCCGAGCAGTGCAGACAAAATCACCACCACCAGCGCGGGGGACATAGCAGGAGAAAGAGGGGCAGCGGGCGCTGCGGGAGACTGTGGTGCGGGAGTCGGAAAATGCATCGCAGCTAGGTTAGCAGATCGCTTTTTTTACGCAGCCTTATTTAATCTGCACCGCGTCTGAGCTTTTGCCGTGCGGCTCGCCTTGCGCGTGGACTGCCGCAGCGGTGTCGGTGCCAAATGGTTGAATGGCCATCAGCTCATTCAAGGCCGTGCGGTATTGCGCCTGACCAATCAGGTTGGTGTTGTGATGCGAGCCGTCTTTGACCAGTAAAAACCGCTTCGGCTCAAGGGCCGCGTCAAACAGTTTTCTACCCAGGTCAGGCAGGATCAACCGGTCGCTGTCGCCATGCACCACCAGCAAGGGCGAGCCGATTTTTGCTACTTTTGAGACCGCCTCGAAGCGCTGCGTAATCAGCATCGACAGCGGCACCCAGCCCCAGTCGCTGCTGCCCACCACGTCGGCAATCGAGGTGAAGGTGCCTTCGACAATCGTGCCCTTTTCATCGGCGACGTTTGCGGCCAGATCGATGGCGATGGAGCCGCCCAGCGAGTGGCCGAAGATGTAGCGTGGCCGGTCGGGGTACTTCAGTGCGAGCCAGTCC
>JANOOO010000196.1:0-4378 GCA_031421375.1 Polaromonas sp. | reverse complement strand
TTTCATGACAACTCCCCCGCATCGCCTCGAAGCCTGGCAGGCCGCACGCCTGCTGGCGCGCCGTGAGCTCAAGGCCGAAGACCTGCTGCGCGACTGTCTGGCGCGCATCGCCGAGCGCGAGCCCGATGTGCGCGCCTTCGTACATCTCGATGCGAACGCCGCGCTGGACCGCGCCATGACGCTCGACCGGGGGCCAGTCCAGGGGCTGCTGCATGGCCTGCCCTTCGGCGTGAAAGACTTGTTCGACACCGCCGACATGCCGACCGGCTACGGCTCGCCAATTTATGCCGGCCATCAGCCGCCAGCCGATGCCGCCGCTGTGGCGCTGTGCCGCGAAGCCGGTGCCATTCTGGTCGGCAAAACCGTGACGACCGAACTCGCCAACATGTTCCCCGGTGTCACGCGCAATCCGCACAACCCGGCGCACACGCCCGGTGGCTCGTCGAGCGGTTCCGCTGCTGCGGTCGCCGACACCATGCTGCCGCTGGCGCTGGGCACGCAGACGGCGGGCTCACTGATTCGTCCGGCGGCTTTCTGCGGAGTCGTCGGCTACAAACCCAGCCATAACCGCGTGCCGCGCGCCGGGGTGAAGAGCCTGTCCGAAACACTCGACACGATTGGCGGCTTTGCGCGCAGCGTGCGCGACGTGGCGCTGCTCGGCGCAGTGCTGCTTGGCGACACGCGGCTGGCTGACGTGGCGCTGTTCGAGCCTACCCGCGCGCCGCGTATCGGCTGGTGCCAGAGCCCCGACTGGGAGCATGCCGACGCCGCTACCCAAGCCGCCTGGCATCAAGCCGAGCGCGTGCTGGCTGGCCATTTGCTCGCGGTTGACATGCCGCCTGCGCTGCTGCCGCTGACAACCATCCAGAAAGCCGTGCAGGCTTTTGAGACAGCCCGCTCGCTCACCTATGAGCGGCGTCACCACGCCGCGCACCTGAGCGCCCCGCTCAAGGCGCTGCTCGACGACGGGTTGAAGATCAGCGGCGCAGCCCATGCGCAAAACCTGCAGGCCACCGCCCATGCTAGAGAGGCGGCGATGGCGCTGTTCGACAACGTCGATGTGCTGCTCGCCCCAAGCAGCATCGGCGAAGCGCCGGCCGGGCTGGGCAGCACCGGTGACCCGGTTTTCTGCCGCAGCTGGACGCTGCTTGGCCTGCCCTGCGTGCATCTGCCATTCGCACAAGGTCGGCACGGACTGCCGGTCGGTCTGCAACTGGTCGGGGCCTATGGCGACGACCACCGGCTTCTCGCGGCGGCGCACTGGGTACACGCGCGGCTGCGGGCGGGCTGAACTGGCTGGCCACCGGAATTCAACCTTTTTCGGGCTCGATTGAGGTTCTTATACGGGTTTTGACCAATCAGCACGGGCGCAAGCAGCTACGGAATCAATAGCTACTGACCGTGCCCCGCGCTGCAGATCAGGCCGGGCTGCCAACGCAGCGCCGTTTTCCTACGCCAGATCAAGCCATTTCAACGACGCTGGTTTCGCCCAGCCGCTTGCCAAGGACATCGAATCCAGCGCATTCTCGGGTTGCGGCCACCTTGCCGCCACTGGAGTCCGTCATGCGCACCACCCGTTCCCGGTTCGTCGCTCACCTCCTGCATCCCCTTCGCGCAGCGCTCGTCTTCATCGCCGCCCTGCTCGCCACCAGCGCACTGTCTGCGGCGACTCCGCCACCCGCCAGCGCGCAGGCCCAGATCGATGCGCTGACCCTCGCGCATTCGTCAGTCGTCGGCATTCGCGTCACCACTGCCGAAGGCGCGCGCTCGGCTGAAACGCTGGGCCGCCAGCGGCGTGGCTCCGGCGTGTTGATTGGCGAAGATGGTTTGATCCTGACCATCGGCTACCTGCTGCTCGAAGCCGAGCAAATCGAGATCGTCACGCAAGACAACAAGGTCTTGCCAGCCCGACCCGTTGCCTATGACCTCGCCACCGGCTTCGGCCTGCTGCGCCCGCTGCTGCTGTTGCCGCCTTCAAGCGGCATGCGCGCCGTTCCGCTGGGCAACACTGACGCGCTGTCTGCCGGTGATGCATTGATGGTTGTGACTGGCGACCAGCGCGGTGAGCCGGGCGACATCAACATGACGCAGCTCGTCAGCAAACGCAAGTTCTCAGGCTACTGGGAATACCACATCGACACCGCGTTGTTCACCAGCCCGCCAGTCACGGCCAGCGGCGGCAACCACAGCGGTGCGCCGCTGTTTAACCAGCAGGGCGAGTTGATCGGCATTGGCTCGCTGCGGGTGTCGGACGCAGGGGGCACGAACAAGGGCGACATGCCCGGCAACATGTTTGTGCCGGTCGATTTGCTGCGGCCCATCCTCGCCGAGATGCAGCAATCGGGCAGCAGCGGCAAGAGCCGTCGGCCGTGGCTGGGCCTCACGTCAAACGATCAAAACGGCCGTGTGCAGATCGTGCGCGTCAGCAAAGACAGCCCGGCGCAAGTTGCCGGTATGCGCGCGGGCGACGTGGTGCTGGCAGTCGATGACGCCAAGGTGGCAACGCTCGAAGACTTCTACAAAAAGATCTGGAACCGCGCCGCACCCGATTCAGAAATCACCTTGAAGATTCAGCAGGGCGATGAAGTCAAAACGCTGGTGCTGAAGGCGCAGGACCGGATGCAAAGCTTGAAGAAGCCGTCGGGGATTTAAGTCAAACCCTGCTTCAGCCCTTTCAGAACGGGCGCAGACAGCTATTAATACTATAGCTAATCAGCATTGCGACGCGGGCCTTCGCGCAAGCCCTCCACCACCGTCGGATAACGCAGCCGCACCCGCAGCTCCTGCTTCAACCGCGTGTTGTCGAGTCGCCGCGACTCGCCCATAAAACTCAGCAGATTCAAGGGCAACTGCTCGCGCGCCGTGCTGCGCGGCAGCCGCGGTGGCCGGGGCAGGCCGTACAGGTCGGCGGCGAAGTCGAAGTAGTCACCCATCAGCATCTGCGTATCGTCGCTGGCATGCGTGACGCGCTGCGGCTTGCCGCGCCACAGGGCGGCGATGCAGGCCCGTGCCAAGTCGTCGGCGTGAATGTGGTTGGTATAGACATCGTCTTCGCGCAGCAGCACCGGCGTGCCCTTCAGCAGCCTGGCTTGCGGCGTGCCGCCACCCCGGCCCGGCGCATAGATGCCGGGGATGCGCAGGGTGTGGACGCATGCGCCGCTGGCGCGGCCGAACCAGCGCAGCTGGGCTTCGGCCTGCACGCGGCGCTCGGCGCGCGGCGTGCCGGGGTGAACAGCACGTGTCTCCGTGATGCGTTCGCCGCCGCAGTCGCCATAGACACCGCTGGTCGAGCCATACACCAGCACGTCAGGGCGGGTGCGCAGGCGCAGCGCGGCAATCAGCGCCTCAGTGCGCGGGTCACGGCGCCAGTCAGCGTTGTCGCTCGGCGGTGGTGCCAGGTGAATGACACGCGTGGCAATGCCGGCAAGCCGCCGTAGCGTGGCTATGTGGTCGAGGTTGCCGGTGAGCGGAACAATGTGCTGGCTGCGCAGCTCGCCCACGCGTGCCGGTGATGAGGTCAGCGCGAGCACGCGCACCGAGCCGGGGAGTTGACGGGCCACGCGCAAGCCGACATCGCCACAACCGACGATGAGCACACGCGGGCGGCGAAAGCGGGCGGGCAGCGCGCCGAGGGGGAACAGGTTTGAAGGCAAAATTGAGCTTGGGCTGGAAGGTTGGCGTTTAGGGATTGGGGTATGGCGAAGCGGCACCCAAAAAAATCCGGAGCCCGACTGTAAGCTTGCGGCGCTGCAGCCAGACTAACGGTTCTGACACCTGCGCGCATCACCGCCCCCCATTCCCGCATCGCCCACCCAACACTCACCCTGCCCGACCCCGGATTCCAAAAGGATAACGACCCATGAGCGCCCTCCCCCTGTCCGCCACCACCCCCGTCCCCGATACGGCCGGCACGTTCAATGTCACCGTGCAGCCGAGTGGCCGAAGCTTTTCCGTCAACGCGGGCGAAGCGATATTGGCCGCAGCCATCCGCCAGGGCATCGGCCTGCCCTACGGCTGCAAGGACGGGGCCTGCGGCTCGTGCAAGTGCAAAAAAATCGAAGGCGCGGTCACGCAAAGCCCGCATCAACTCAAAGCCCTGAGCCCTGACGAAGCCGCGAACGGCTTCATCCTGACCTGCTGCGGCATGGCGCACAGCGACGTGGTGATCGAGTCGCGCCAGGTGACAGACGAAAGCGCGTTTCCGGTCAAGCGCATGCCCGTGCGCATCGCCAGTCTGGCCAAGGCTTCGCATGACGTGATGGTGCTGCGGCTGCAATTGCCGGCAGCCGACGTGTTCAAGTACCACGCGGGCCAGTACGTCGAGGTGTTGCTGCGTGACGGCGACCGCCGCGCCTATTCGATGGGCAACGCGCCGCAC
>JANOOO010000195.1:0-3442 GCA_031421375.1 Polaromonas sp. | reverse complement strand
CGCTGCCGCCCGAGCTCGCTGCCCTCGACTACGACGGATACCGCGACATCCGCTACAACCGCGATGCGCCGCTGTGGCGTGCTGGAAAATTACCTTTCGAGGCGAACTTTTTCCACGTCGGCCGTGAGGTGGTGTCGGTTCGCATGAACGAGATCGTCGGCGGCGTGCCGCGCCGCGTGCGCTACAACGCGGCCGATTTCAACTTCGGCAAAAACACGCTGAACCCGCAAAACTGGGGCGACCTCGGCCACGGCGGCGTGCGCATTTTCAGCAATGTCAACGGGCCGGACGTGAAAGACGAGGCGGCTGTGTTTCAAGGTGCGAGCTACTTTCGCGCACTCGGTGCCGGCCAGCGCTACGGCCTGTCGGCGCGCGGCCTGGCGGTCGATACCACCGGCCCCAAAGAAGAATTCCCGCACTTCACCGAGTTCTGGCTGGAGCGCCCGGCTCTTGATGCCACCCGCGTGACGGTCTATGCGCTGATGGATTCCGAGCGCATGACCGGCGCTTATCGCTTCGACATCACGCCCGACGAACAAACCGCCATCGACGTGCGCGCGCGCATTTTCATGCGGCCCTCGCAGAGCCCGGTCAAGACGCTTGGCATCGCCCCGCTGACCAGCATGTTTTTGTTCGGCGAAAACCAGCCGCAGCGCAGCGACTTCCGCCCTGAAGTGCATGACTCCGACGGCCTGATGATCGCCACCGATGACGGGAAAGGGGGGGGCGAATGGCTCTGGCGGCCTTTGCAAAACCCGGCCAAGCCGCTGACCACGTCTTTCAGCATGAAGAGCCTCAAGGGCTTTGGGCTGATGCAGCGTGACCGCGCGTACGCTAATTTTGAAGACACCGAAGCGCGCTACGAGCTGCGCCCCAGCGCCTGGGTTACGCCGGTCGGCGACTGGGGGCCGGGCCGGGTCGAGTTGTTCCAGTTTCCGATTCCCGACGAGACGCACGACAACATTGCCGCCTACTGGGTGCCTGAAAAAATGCTGGCACCAGGTGAAGCCCTTGAGCTGGCCTGGCGCGTGTCGTGGCAGGGCAAAAACCAGCAGTTGCCGCCCAACGGTTACGTCACGCAATCGCGGCGCGGCCATGGTTTGCTGCCGGCCAGCAAAGACGGCTCACCGCTGCCCCGGCCACCGACGCAGTTCACCGTCGATTTCGCCGGCCCATCGCTTGATGCACTGCCCGAAGACGCGCCTGTCAAAGCCGTGGCGACTGCCGATGCCAATGGCCGCATCACCGAGAGCCTTGCTTACAAAAACCCGGCCACTGGCCACTGGCGCATGACGCTGCGCCTGCAACCCATTGACAGCGCGCAACCCGTTGAGCTGCGCGCCTTTTTACAACACAGCGGCCATGCAGTCAGCGAAACCTGGACTTACCTGGTCACACCATGAACATTACCAAAACCACTCCTTCACCAGTCCTTATTCCCGTTGCCGCCGACAGCACTGTTGCGGTTGCCGCAGCCATTCGCAGCCCGCTGCGCGAAGAGCGCCACCCCAACGCGGTGACCGCGCCGCCGGTCAATCGCGGCTCAATGGCACCGAGGCCGTGGCGCGGCTTCTGGAACAGCGTGGGGACCGGTTTGCTGCTGCCCTTCGTCAAGAACGATGCGGCCTTGCAACCGGCTGCGGCTGCGGCCGAGGCGCCGCAGCCCTGGCAGCAGGCGGCCCGTCGTCGGCGTACGGTGTTCACGCTGCTGACGCTGATCAGCACGGTGCTGACCACTGGCCTGTTCATCGACATGCAGCCCGAGTACGACAACCTGTGGCTGCAATACGGCCAGACCACCCTGTTCGCCCTGCTGTCGGCCTGGGTCGTCAGTGGCTTCCTGACGGCGATGATGGGTTTTTACGTGACGCTGCGCGGCGACGCACACAGCCTGTCGGCCAAACAGGTGCAGCACCACACGCTGGACCCGGCGACGCGCACGGCCATCATCATGCCGATCTGCAATGAAGATGTGCGCACCGTGTTCGCCGGCCTGCGCGCCACCTGCGAGTCGCTGGCCCTGACCGGCCACCCGGCGCAGTTCGACGTGTTCGTGCTGTCTGACACCGGCAACCCGGCTTTGCAGCAAGCCGAGCGCGATGCCTGGGAAGCGCTGCGCGCGCAGCTCGCCAGTCAGCCCGAGCAGCCACAGATCGAGGTTTATTACCGGCTGCGCAGGCGCCGCACCGACCGCAAGGCCGGCAACGTCGCCGACTTTTGCCGCCGCTGGGGCAAGGACTACAAATACATGGTGGTGTTAGATGCCGACAGCGTGATGAGTGGCGACTGCCTGGTCACGATGACCAAGCTGATGGACGCCAACCCCAAGGTCGGCATCATTCAAACCGCGACGCAGGTCATTGGCCACGTCACGCTGCACGCTAGAGCCCAGCAATTCGCCTCGCGCGTGACGGGCCGGCTGTTCACGCTCGGCATGCAGTACTGGCAGATGGGCGAGTCGCACTACTGGGGCCACAACGCCATCATTCGCATCGAGCCCTTCATGCAGCACTGCGCGCTGTCGCACATCACGGGCACCGGCGGCATGAGCGGCAGCATCATGTCGCACGATTTTGTTGAAGCCGCTTTGATGCGCCGCGCGGGCTATCACGTCTGGCTGGTGGGCGACCTGGTGGGCAGCTATGAGCAGCAGCCGCCTGACCTGCTGGCCGAGTTGCAGCGCGACCGCCGCTGGTGCCAGGGCAACCTGCAAAACTCGCGGCTGATCGCCGAGCCCGGCCTTCACGCGGTGCATCGCTCAATGTTTGCGACTGGCGCGATGGCTTATCTGTCGGCCCCACTGTGGTTGTGCTTCATGACGCTGGGCACGGCGCTGTGGCTGTCGGGCTCGCCGATGGTGTCAAACTGGAACCTGGTGCCCAGCGAGTTGATGGCGCTGTGGGCCTGGACACTCTCGATGTTGTTCCTGCCGCGCATTCTGGGTGTCGCTGCGATCTTCATCAAGCGCCAGCAAGCGTCATACGGCGGCACGCTGAGCTTGCTGCGCAGCGCGCTGCTTGAAACCCTGATTGCCTTGCTGCAAGCGCCGCTGCGCATGCTGGCGCACTCGCTGTTCGTGGCGATTGCGCTGACCGGCCTGAAGCTCGAATGGAAGTCGCCGCCGCGTGAAGCCGCCGCTGTGCCGTGGAGCCACGCACTGCGCCAACTGGCCCCGATGAGCCTGGTGGTCATGGCTCTCGCCATCGGCATTGCCTTCATCGATGCCAGCGCACTGGCCTGGCTGCTGCCGGTGGGCCTGCCGCTGTTGCTGGCGATTCCGATGACGGTGCTGACCAGCAAAGTCGGCGTCGGCACCGCCATGCGTGCGCAAAACTATTTGCTGATTCCCGAAGAAGTGAAGTCGCCTGCGGTGCTGCGCCGGGCCTGGCTGCACGCCAGCCCGCTTCTGGTTGCGCGGCTGAAGGCGGCGTGAGCGCGCGGG
>JANOOO010000194.1:0-5389 GCA_031421375.1 Polaromonas sp. | reverse complement strand
CGGTCTGTGGTAGCGCGGGCTCGGGCGGTCCGCCGCGTTGTTTTTCTTGCCAATAGCGATGCTATTGGCCGCAAAAAGACGCCTTGCGGCCCATCCCGATCCGCGTACCACAGCTCCGCCAGAGTTATGCAGAGGGTCCCTAACGGATTGATCTGGAAATGGAATGAGACAATCGATTGATGGACTTTGACCTTGCCAAGCTGATTCAAACCGTCGCCATCTACGCCCTGCCGGTGCTGTTTGCCATCACCATTCACGAGGCGGCCCACGGTTATGCCGCCCGGCATTTCGGTGACAACACCGCCTTCGTGATGGGCCGCATCACGCTGAACCCGCTCAAACACATCGATCCGGTCGGCACCATCTTGATGCCGCTGCTGCTGTATTTCGCAACTTCAGGTGCATTTTTGTTCGGCTACGCCAAGCCGGTTCCGGTCAACTTCAGCCAGTTGCGCAACCCCAAGCGCGACATGATCTGGGTCGCGCTGGCCGGGCCGGCGTCGAACTTTTTTCAGGCGCTTTTGTGGGCGCTGGTGCTGGTCGCACTCAAGGCCAGCGGTGTTGAAGAACGCTTTTTCGTCTCAATGGCGCAGGCCGGCATTCTGGTCAATCTGGTGATGTGGGCCTTCAACCTCTTCCCCTTGCCGCCGCTCGACGGCGGGCGCATTCTTGCGGGCCTGCTGCCGTGGCGGCAAGCGCAGTGGCTGGAGCGCGTCGAGCCCTGGGGCTTTTTCATCGTCATGGGCCTGGTGATTGCCGGTGTCGTCAGCACCATCTGGCTGCGCCCTTTGATCTCGGCGGGCTACTGGGTCATTAACGGGCTGGTTGCGCCGCTGCTCGCGCTGTTCCGCTGAAGCTCGCCACCGCCCGCCTCCTCGATTCCTCCTCGATTCGTCTTCGACTCCTATCCCCATGAGTGCAAAACCGATTCAACGCTTTTTAACCGGCATCACCACCACCGGCACGCCGCATCTGGGCAACTTCGTCGGCTCGATCCGCCCGGCGGTCGCGGCCAGTCTGCGTGCCGATGTGCAGAGCTTTTACTTTCTGGCCGACTACCACGCGCTGGTCAAATGTGAAGACCCGGCGCGCATTCAGCGCTCGACACTCGAGATCGCCGCGACCTGGCTAGCCGCAGGACTCGACCCGGAACGCGTCACGTTTTACCGGCAGTCCGACATTCCCGAAATTCCCGAGCTGACCTGGCTGCTGACCTGCGTCACTGGCAAGGGCCTGCTTAACCGCGCGCATGCCTACAAGGCGTCGGTCGATAAAAACGAGGCGGCCGGCCACGACCCCGACGCCGAGATCAGCGCCGGGCTCTTCATGTACCCGGTGCTGATGGCCGCCGACATTTTGATGTTCAAGGCCAACAAGGTGCCGGTCGGCCGCGACCAAATTCAGCACATTGAAATGGCGCGCGACATCGCCCTGCGCTTCAATCATTTATATGGCGATCATTTGCTCGCACCCGAAGCCGTGATCGAGGAATCAGTGGCCCTGTTGCCCGGCCTCGATGGCCGGAAAATGAGCAAGAGCTACGACAACACGATTCCCCTTTTCTCGCCGCCCGAAGTGCTGCGCAAGCTGATTGCCGGCATTCGCACCGACTCACGCGGGCCGGACGAGCCGAAGGCGGTTGAAGGCTCTGCCCTGTTCGATATTTACCGCGCCTTCGCCACCCTTGACGAATCGGCAGCGCTGCGCGAAGCCTTCGCGCAAGGCATCGCCTGGGCCGACGCCAAGGCCATGCTGTTTGAACGCATAGATCGCGACATCGCCCCAATGCGGGGGCGCTACCAGGCGCTGATGGCCGACCCGTCGGCGATTGAGGCCCTGCTGCAACGCGGCGCGGAAAAGGCCAGAGCTTTGTCGCGCCCGTTGATGGCCGAGTTGCGGCACGCGGTGGGCTTGCGCAGGCTCGCTGCCGGTCCTGGCAACAGCGACCACACTGCGCCCAAAGCCGTCCGCGTTGCAGTGCCCGCCTTCAAGCAATACCGGGAAGCCGACGGCAAGTTTTATTTCAAGTTGCTTGACGCACAGGCGCGCCTGCTTTTGCAGAGCACTGGCTTCGATTCGCCCCAGCAGGCTGCCGCGTTAATGACTCGCTTGCGGCAAGGTGGTGCGTCCGCACTTGCAGCAAACCCCGCGCAATTCGTTCATGTTGCAGACGTGAGCGCGGACGAAGTGTCTTCGGCTTTGGACTACTTTGCGGTACAGACTTCCTGAACGCAATTTGGCACCTTGTCGTACCACGAAAAAGTGCAAAAAAGATCTCTCTCGGGGAACTATGTGGGTATATAAAAGACCCTACCTGCTGATCACGCCTCAAAGTGTTGCGTGTAAGCGTCGAGAATAGCGACAATCACACGGACTTGTTACCGAGATGCCGCACGCTGGCCCAAAGGCCCCAAACCTTTGGTCTCGCTCCCTCAACCCCTCCCAATCAAAAATTTTGACCGATGAGCATATTTGTCATTGATGACCACCCCCTGATGCGTGAAGCCCTGGCGATGCTGATCCGCCGTTTGAGTGCGCAAGCCAAAGTGGTCGAGCTTGATAGCCTCATGGCTGTGCAAGCGGCCGTCGTGGCCCACGGCGCACCCCGCCTGATTTGCCTGGACCTGAAGCTGCCAGACACGCCCGGCGTCACCGGAATCACGGCCCTGAAGCAGCAGTTCGAGGATGTGCCGCTGGTGGTGATTTCAGCCTACCCGTCCGCCGAGTACGAGGCGCTTTCGCTTGAAAGCGGTGCCGACGCCTATGTTCAAAAATCAGCCGGTGCGACTGAAATTGCTCATGTGCTGCGCCGTTTTCTGAACACCGAGGGCAGCGCCGACACCCCGATCCAGAAACTCTCAAAGCGCCAGAAGCAGTTGCTGGTGATGATCGACAAGGGCCTGAGCAACCGCGACATCGCCGAGGACCTTGAAATCAGTGAGCACACCGTCAAGGTGCATTTGTGGCGTTTGTTCCGGCGTCTGAATGTTAAAAGCCGCTCCCAGGCCAGCCACCTGGCCCGGACTCACGGGATGCTTTAAGCGCACCTTCTGGATCGGCTTCAGCCCGCTCCCGCGCCCGCTCCATCTCTACCCGGAAAACGCTGCCACGCCCGACGCGCGAGGCGAAGCTGATTGAGTGCCCCAGCAGCTCGATTTGCCGGGCAACAATCGCCAGACCCAGCCCGAAGCCTTCTTCCGTGCCCGCGTGGGGGATGCGGTAGAACTCCTGAAAAATCGCTTCGCGGTGCTGCTCCGCGATTCCCACGCCGGTATCCCAGACCTCAATACAACAGCGGCCGCCGCGCTCACGGCAAGTGAGCAACACGCCGCCGTGTGAGGTGTTTTTCAGCGCGTTTGAAATCAGGTTGCCAACCAGACGCTTGAGCAAAACCGCATCGGTATGCGCCCGCGCAGGTTTGGTGCGTGTACGCAGCTGCAACTTGCGCTCCACCGCAACCGGCGCATATTGAAGCTCCAGATCTCCAATGACGGCCACCAGATCGACACTGCCCAGCGAGCGCTGGGACAGGCCGTTTTCGATGCCCGTAAATTCAAACAGCGAATTGAAAAGCGCGTCAACAGCACGCGTGCTGCGGACAATTTTTGGCGCAATGTCGGCGACTAGCGCCGGTTCGGCCACCAGCCAGCTGGCGTACAGCGCCAGCGCGTGAACCGGCTGGCGCAGGTCGTGCGCGGCACCGGCAATGAACCGGTCCTTGACGGCCACCGCATCAAGCGCCGCGCGCGTGGTCTTGGTCAGCGAGGCGACCAGTGCCTCGTTGTCGAATTGCAGCTCCAGATTGGCGCGCTGGATGGCGTGCATGCGGTGACCTGAAGTGCGAACCACCGCCCAGTAACAAACCGCCAGCAACAACACGCCATAAAAACCGAGTTCTGCCGGGAAGTCGTTCAAACCGCGAGAGCGAAACACCAGCGCCGCGATCATGGTCACGATCAGGCCGTCGGCATAGCCCGCAAAAGCACGCCAGTGCGCCGCAAAAGTCGCCACCCCAATGCCCGGCAGCGCCAGCAGCACCGTCATGCACACGAACTCCAGATTGGCCGGGGCCGCCGGAGAGAAAACCAGCGTCAGGCTGCCCCAAATCACCCCACTCAAAGGCCAAAGCCAGCTCGACACAAGCGTGAAGGTTTGCAGCCTGGCTTCGGGTGATGCGTGTGCGCTGTTTTTATAGCGAGCCACGCTCCATTGCCGGGCGGAGATGGTCACGGTAATCGCGGCTGCCCAGGTCACAAGTGCCTGTGTATCGACGTGGCGAAACAGCATCGCCACGAGGACCGCAATGACCACCAGCGACCAATACAGGGTCAAGCCGGCATTGCCGACAAAGGCTTCGACAAGCCGCTGCTGGACCCATGCATCGCGCAAGCGGTCAACAGGCACCGGGGTGGGGGGCGCTAGGGTCGAGAGCACAAAGAAACCGGGTGAGCTAAGCCTGGAGACGACATGTGGATGCGTCCGGGTGGGCTGCGATGCGGTGAGCTGGCAAGGCGTAGCAACGCTGCGGGGCACAGTACAAATGCACATGCATTTGCATTTGCGGGACGGAGCACGATGCAAAAAACAAAAACGGCCTGAGTCAGCGGGACGCTGAAATCAGACCGGCTGCCTGTGAAGCGGGTGGCTGGCGGAGAGGGTGGGATTCGAACCCACGGTACCTTGCGGTACGCCTGATTTCGAGTCAGGTACATTCGGCCACTCTGCCACCTCTCCAGTGTGGAGGGCGTATTCTAGCAGCGCAAATTCACCGCTCAAGCCGCCCCACGGACGACGATCACCGCCCGCCTTTTCGGTGCTACGCGGCAAGCCGCGTCCTGCCGCCCATATAGGGCTGCAGGGCAGACGGGACAGCGATGCTGCCGTCTGCGCGCTGGTAATTTTCAAGCACCGCGACCAGGGTTCGGCCTACCGCCAGGCCGGAGCCATTGAGCGTGTGGACGAATTCGTTTTTGCCCTTCGCGTTTTTGAAGCGCGCCTGCAATCGGCGCGCCTGGAAGGCTTCGCAATTGGAGACCGAGCTGATTTCCCGGTAGGTTTTTTGCGCGGGAAGCCACACTTCGAGATCATAGGTTTTGCTGGCACCAAAGCCCATGTCGCCGGTACACAGCAACATCACGCGATACGGCAATTCGAGCTTTTGCAGGATCGCCTCAGCGTGGCCCGTCATGGCTTCGAGCGCGTCATAGCTGTGATCAGGGTGCGTGATCTGCACCATCTCGACCTTGTCGAACTGATGCTGGCGAATCAGGCCGCGCGTGTCGCGTCCGTAGCTGCCTGCCTCTGACCGAAAGCACGGCGAATGCGCGGTGTACTTCAGTGGCAACGCTGCTTCGGCGACGATCTCGTCACGCACAAAATTGGTCAGCGG
>JANOOO010000193.1:0-2757 GCA_031421375.1 Polaromonas sp. | reverse complement strand
CAGCTGTTTGGGCCGAAAGCATCGGGTGCCTGGCCCTCGACTGGCGTGGCCCTGATCGGAGCCACTGGAGCCACTGGAGCGACAGGGGGAGCAGGAGCAACCGGAGCCACTGGAATTAATGGCAACACCGTCCTCAACGGCACGGTTGACCCGACCACCCAAGGTGCAATCGGCGACTTCTACATCAAGACGACCACAACCAGACTGTTCGGCCCCAAAACTGAAACCGGATGGGGGACCGGCGTTTCGTTGATCGGTGCAACCGGTCCTTCCGGCCCAGCCGGCGCGACGGGCGCGACTGGCTCAGCCGGCGCGACCGGTGCGACCGGTGCGAGCGGCATTGGCGGTGTGCTGATCCAGGCTTGCGCCACAGCGGCAGGAGCCAGCAACAACGCGATCACCGTGACCGACACCGCCCTTCGCACCTTTATCTGCGATTACAACGGGGCCAACGCGGGAGCAGGTGAGGCGACAGTGACTCTCACGATTCCGTCCGCAGCGTCTTACACGGCGGGAACCATTCTGACCTTCCAGACAACTGCGACCACTACCGGCGGAGGGTCAACCCCGGACTCGCTGGTGCTGATTTCAACCGGTTCGACGTACAACGCGACGGGTAGAAATGACGTTTCGACGGCTGGAACCGGTGTGGACCTGGGCGCTGTGGGGTTTTTGCGAATCATCGCCAGCGGCACAGCCTGGTATCGCCTCGACTGACGAGTTTGCCTGCTCCCACACGCGCGGCGGTGTGGGCAATCAAAAAAGGGGCCTCGTGCCCCTTTTTTTCGCCCCCTAGCCGCCCTGCAATGAATGTCCATGGCGCGGTCCATCCCGATCAGCGCACCACAGTCCCGCCAGAGTGATGCAGAGGGGCCCTAGAACGCCGCCTCCAGATACGTATAAATATAGTTCGACCCCCCATTGACCTTGCCCAACAGCCGCGAGGCACCAAAAACTCCCGAACGGTGCGACACGCCGACGCCCAGAAAGGTGTGCTTCAAACTGCGCACGCCGATCAGGTCGCCGACGCTCACATCGACCGTGGGATCAAGATAGGTCAGCAGACGCGAGCTGGGCTCGCCCTGCTCGGCCTGGCTGGTGGATTCAATGTAGGGCGAGCGCTGCGCCAGAGACAAGCCGACGCCGAAACCGATGCGGGTGGCGACGCGCTGGCTCCATGGAAATGCGCTGTACGTCGCTTTCAAAAACGCATCGGCCTGCAGGCCATTGCGCTGCAGGCTGCGATCATCGTGGTGCGTCAAACCGGCGTGGGCCGAGATGTCGACAGGCCAGCCATTGAGGTTCTGGATCAAGGGCTTGCCGACCTGCACACCGGCAATGTACGTCGCGTTGCTGCTTGCTGTGGCGAGGCACTGCGCCGTCAGAATCTTGACCAGATGGCAGCCGTCTTCGGTCGATTTGCCGTATAGCGCCTTGATGGAAGTCGGCGTGCCGCTTTCAAGTGGCGGGCGCGTCGGCGCGCCGAAGTCGTAGGCCGCGCCCACATATACCGAAGGCAGCACGCTGCGGCTAACAAGGGGGCTGTCGGTGATGCTGCCGGGCAGCAGCGTGACCGACATGCCGCCCAGCAATCGCCAGCCGCGTGAGACTGCATAGCTGGCGTCGATTGCCACCGTGGTGTTGATTCCTGCGCCGGCTGAATAGGCCGGGCGGCCGGTCGTGGCCTCGCCGGGGCGCACGCCGTAGTAGTAGTCGTTGAGCGTGCTGTCGCGCCAGGCCAGCGTCACGCTGGGGCGCAGCAGCCAGGGCCCGCTTTGCCAGTGCGCGCCGTAGCCAAGCCGGACCTCGCTGCCCTTGTGGCCGCTGGAGATGTCGCGCAAAGCCTGCAGCTGCAGCGTGCCCCAGCTTGAGATGTAGCGGTAAGACAGGCCGGCGTCAGTACCCGAGCTACGCACGTCCATGCCGTCCAGGCTGTCTGGCCGATCCTTCAACGGAAAGCCTTCGAGCCGCTTGTCGATCAGCAGGTCGAAGCGGTGTACGGAGCCCGTCACCAACTTCAGGCCGATGCGGCTGGAGCGCAGAAACACGCGCTCGCCTTCATACAGATACAGCGGCATCAAATCCATCTGGCTGCCGACATCGCGGTAAGGCGACGTCACCAGGCGCCAATTCATTCCGAGGCCGACGCTGCCGGGCGTGGCGAGGACTTCAGTGCTGGCGTCGGTTTCAACGCTGGCACTGGCTGCGCTGCACAGCAGCATGGCTAGCGTGAGAGCAATCGTGCGGCGCAGCGCGCGGGAACGACGTGACGAACGGCGCACTGGACGTGAAGCAGGCAAGGGGGAAGTCGGGCAACGTGGCATCAGCGGCATTTCATGGGCGGGGGGAGACGCCGACAACGCGCGGACGGACGAAGACAGGTAAGACAGTTCGAGATTTTACCGGGGACCGTGCGGTCCCTTGGCTAGGCGTGGCGTCAGTAACACAGATAAAGACACGTGCGCTTTCGTGCGCCCTTTCCCTTAAAGAGAGGATGGACTTTTCCTGCACCCTCTCCCTCCGGGAGAGGGCGGGGTGAGGGTTCCCCGCTCCAGTTTCCGGGCATCCACTATCAAACTCCCCGCCCTCATCCTATGGACCCTCTGCATAACTCCCTGCGGTCTGTGGTGGCGCGGGCTCGGGCGGTCCGCCGCGTTGTTTTTCTTGCCAATAGCGATGCTATTGGCCGCAAAAAGACGCCTTGCGGCCCATCCCGATCCGCGTACCACAGCTCCGCCAGAGTTATGCAGAGGGTCC
>JANOOO010000192.1:0-1637 GCA_031421375.1 Polaromonas sp. | reverse complement strand
CCTTGGCCAGTAGCAGTCCGAATGCAATCGTCAAAAACACCGAGGCGAGCAGCGCCAGCACGGTTGGCCAGCCGAGTGCGCCGACGTTGGCAATCGTCAAGCGCAGGCCGAGCAGCGCCACGCCCAGGCGCAGCACCGTGCTAGATGCAAACTGAATGCCGGCCGCGCAGCGCGGGTCTTCGCTGATGAAGTGCAGGGCCAGGCCGAGCAACAGCGCAAACAGCAGCATCGAGCCCTTGTAGTGGCTGCCCAGAAAGGCCGCCGCCATCGCGACCAGCGCGGCCACGAGCAGGCCGGGCACAAGCTGCTTGAGCGTGGCAAAACGGGTTTCCAGCGCGAGGGTGTTCATGCTTGAGGGGATGGGTGGGACTTGCGTCGCCCGCCTTTTTCCCTCTCCCGCTGGCGGGAGAGGGTTAGGGTGAGGGTGGGAATATCGCGCACGAAACTCTGAAGCCGGAGGCGGGGAACCCTGTCTTGCAGACCGCAGGCCGGACTGAGCCCGGCCTTCTTCACGCTGTCCAGACCCGCGCAGGCGCGTCTGGAGCCGCAGCGTGAAGCCCCAGCCCTCTCCCGGAGGGAGAGGGAGTTGGAATTCCACTCCGAGAAGGAGAGGGAGTTAAATGCCTGCGCACCAGTCAAAGCGGCTTCAAATCCTTGAACGCATCCATATAGCCGTACAGCGCAACCGCACCTCCGGTATGCAGGAACACCACGTTCTGGTCCTTTTTGAAATGCCCCTTGCGGCACAAATCGATCAGCCCGGCCATGCCTTTGCCGGAGTACACCGGGTCGAGCAAGATGCCCTCCAGCCGCGCCAGCATCGTCACTGCCTCGACCATGCCGGGCGTCGGCACGCCGTAGCCGGCGCCCACGTAATCGCAGTTGGCCATGACCGCCTCGCGCTTCACGCTGCCTGACACTTCAAGCAGATCAGCCGTCTTGCAGGCCAGGTTGAACACGCTGGTTTCCTGCGCTTCTTTGGGCGCGCGCACGCCAATGCCCAGCACCGGAATCTGGCTGCGCGTGCCTTCAAAGCCGGCCAGCAAACCAGCCTGCGTGCCAGCACTGCCGGTCGCGTGAACCACGCAATCGACGCTCAGACCTTCGTTGTTGAATTGATCAATCAATTCAAGTGCGCACACCACGTAGCCGAGCGCGCCGATGGGGTTGGAGCCGCCGCCGGGAATGATGTAGGGCCTGCGGCCCTTGACCCGCAACTCGCCAGCGCGCATGTCCATCGCAGCGGCCATGTCGGTGCCGCCAGGGCGCTCGCTCACCTTCGCGCCAAACAGGTGATCGAGAAACACGTTGCCGGACTGTCTGTACGCCTCGACTTTGGAGCCGGTACGGTCTTCGAGCAATATCTCGCATTGCATACCCATCTTCGCGGCGATGGCGACGGTTTGGCGCGCGTGGTTCGACTGCGTTGCGCCCTGCGTGATGATGGTGTCGGCCTGCTGTGCCAGCGCGTCGGCCATCAGAAATTCAAGCTTGCGGGTCTTGTTGCCGCCGGTGCCCAGGCCGGTGCAGTCGTCGCGCTTGATGTAAAGGTTAGGGCCGCCAAGCGCATCGGTCAGGCGTGGCATGAATTCGAGCGGGGTCGGGCCGTGGGTGATGCGGACGCGAGGGAAGCGGGT
>JANOOO010000191.1:0-4504 GCA_031421375.1 Polaromonas sp. | reverse complement strand
TTAGCTATATGCTGAGGCCCTAAAGCATCAGTTTTGCGTCAATACGACACTTCGCGTCTCGATCCACAGGCCGCGCACATGTTGTCCCAAGGTTGTCGAAAACAATTGTTGATAAGTTGTTAATAACTAGGTTGTTGTGGCGTTGCAACTTCATAAAATTGACTATTTCGAGACTGGTCGTCGCTGGCTTTTTGCCTACAATGAAGTTCCAACTATCGCAGTTGCCATAGATTGTTGGTTCCGGGCGCGCCCCCTCAGGGCGCGCCCTTTTTTATGCGCGGTCGTCAGGCGCGCGCAGTCTCTCGCAATGGTTTCAAGCACTTAGGCGTTTTCGTTGATGAACAACATCAGAAATTTTTCAATCATCGCGCACATTGATCATGGCAAGTCCACGCTTGCGGATCGCATCATCCAGCGTTGCGGCGGTCTGCAGGATCGCGAGATGAGCGCGCAGGTTCTTGACTCCATGGAACTTGAAAAAGAGCGTGGGATAACCATCAAGGCGCAGACCGCAGCGCTGCAATATTTGGCACGTGACGGGCAGACCTATCAGCTCAATTTGATCGACACGCCCGGTCACGTCGATTTTTCGTACGAGGTCAGTCGTTCACTGTCGGCATGTGAAGGCGCACTGCTCGTTGTTGATGCAAGCCAGGGCGTTGAAGCGCAAACAGTTGCCAATTGCTATACCGCACTCGATCTCGGCGTCGAGGTGGTGCCGGTGCTGAACAAAATGGATTTGCCTCAGGCCGACCCCGAGAACGCGAAGCAGGAAATCGAAGAGGTGATTGGCATTGATGCAACCGATGCGATTGCCTGCAGCGCAAAAACCGGCAAGGGCATTGACGAAATCCTGGAGGCCGTGATCGCCCGTATCCCGGCGCCGCGTGGCAACCCGGCTGGGCCGCTTCGCGCCATGATTATCGATAGCTGGTACGACGCCTACGTGGGCGTCGTCATGCTGGTGCGCGTGGTCGATGGGCGTGTGGCGCGTGGTGATCGCATCAAGCTGATGGCGAGCGAGGCGACCTACAACGCGGAGCAGCTCGGGGTCTTTACCCCGCACACTGAAGCGCGCCAATCGCTAGAGGCAGGGGAAGTTGGCTTCATCATTGCCGGCATCAAGGAGCTGCAGGCAGCGCGCGTGGGCGATACGGTGACGATCATCAAACCCGGCAGCGGCGGAGCGTCGGCGACGGCGACTGAAGCCCTGCCGGGCTTCAAGACCATACAGCCCCAGGTTTTCGCCGGGCTGTACCCGACTGAGGCGAGTGAATACGATTCGCTGCGCGATGCGCTGGAAAAGCTCAAGCTCAATGACGCATCGTTGCATTACGAGCCCGAGGTGAGCCAGGCTCTGGGTTTTGGATTTCGCTGCGGTTTTTTGGGCCTGTTGCACATGGAAATTGTGCAGGAGAGGCTGGAGCGCGAGTTCGACCAGGATCTCATCACGACCGCGCCCAGTGTGGTGTACGAGGTGCTCAAGCCCGATGGCGAGATCATCAAAGTCGAGAACCCGTCAAAGATTCCTGATGCGGGCCGGGTCAGCGAAATCCGCGAACCCATCGTGACCGTGCATTTGTATATGCCCCAGGATTACGTCGGCGCGGTCATGACATTGGCCAACCTGAAGCGCGGCGTGCAGCTCAATATGGCCTACCACGGCAAGCAGGTCATGCTGACCTACGAAATGCCGCTCGGCGAGATCGTTCTCGACTTCTTTGACAAGCTGAAGTCGGTTTCCCGCGGCTATGCGTCGATGGACTATGCGTTCAAGGAATTCAGGGCCTCCGACGTCGTCAAGGTTGATATTTTGCTTAACGGCGAGCGGGTTGATGCGCTTTCCATCATCGTCCACCGCAGCCAGTCGGCCTATCGTGGCCGGGCTGTGGTGGCCAAGATGCGCGAGATCATTTCCCGCCAGCAGTTTGACGTTGCCATCCAGGCTGCGATTGGTGCCAACGTCATTGCGCGTGAGACAATTAAGGCGCTACGGAAAAACGTGATTGCAAAGTGCTACGGCGGCGACATTTCACGCAAACGCAAGCTTCTGGAAAAACAAAAAGCGGGTAAAAAACGAATGAAGCAGATCGGTTCGGTGGAGGTTCCCCAAGAGGCGTTTCTCGCTATTTTGCAGGTCGAAGATTAATGGGCGGCGCGATGGGGTCCCTGACTGCGGTCGTTCTGGCGGCGTTTTTTGGCTACGGTGCGGCGTGGTATCTCGGTGCAGTCGATGGCAATTTTTCGTTGCTGCTCTTTCTTGCGGCTGTAGTGACCGGTATTTACTGGGTGGTCGAGAAGCTTTTTTTCTTGCCGCAGCGTCGCAAGGCAGCTGACGCGATTGAAGCCAACGCCGCTTTGCGTCGCACCGAGCTGGGTCGGCAAGGCATCAACCAGGTTGATGACCATAGCGGCGAGGCGCGCGACAGGCTGCTGATGCAGCCCTGGTGGCTGGACTGGACGGCTGGCTTGTTCCCGGTCATCGTCGCCGTGTTTTTGCTGCGCTCGTTTTTGTTTGAACCGTTCAAGATTCCCTCCGGGTCGATGATCCCGACGCTGATGATCAACGACCTGATTCTGGTCAACAAGTTTTCCTATGGCGTGCGTTTGCCGGTGATCAATCAAAAAATTCTGGATGTCGGCAGCCCGCAGCGCGGTGACGTGATGGTGTTTCGTTACCCGCCCAAGCCCAGCCTTGACTACATCAAGCGCGTCGTCGGCGTGCCAGGTGATGAAGTTGCCTATCTCGACAAAAAGTTGACGATTAACGGCAAGCCCGTTTCCGGCGTGCCGCTGGCTGACTATTTCGATGCTGATACCTTGCGCTACTCCCGGCAGTTTGAGGAAACCAATAACAAGACTTACCGGTTGCTCAACGACGATGACCGTCCCCCGTTTATTGCAGGTGCCGAGAACTTCCCGGCGCGTGAAAATTGCCGTTACAACAGCCAGGGCGTCGTGTGCAAAGTACCCGACGGCCACTATTTCATGATGGGTGACAACCGGGACAACTCGCTCGATTCACGCTACTGGGGATTTGTCCCCGAAAAGAACATCGTAGGCAAAGCATTTTTTGTCTGGATGAACTTTGGTAATTTGAAGCGTATCGGGCCTTTCAATTGATCTGACGATTTTGACAATCGAACATTTACATTAAAAAGCAAGGGGAGTGGAGATATGAAACATCAGCAACGCGGCCTGTCTTTAATTGGACTTTTGTTTTTCGGAATTCTTGCGGCCTGCACTTTTTTGATTGCCGCCAAGGCGGTGCCGACCTACATTGAATACCAGGCGATTACCAAGGCCGTCAACAAAGCCAAAGACGGTGCGACGGTTCCAGAAATCCGCTCGACTTTCGACAAGGCTGCGCAGATCGACGATATCAGCACCATTTCGGGTAAAGACCTGATCATCACGAAAGAGGGCGGCAAGACCGTGGTTGCTTTTGCCTACTCGCGCGAGATTCCGCTTGCAGGCCCGGTCTATCTCTTGTTGAAGTACGACGGTCGGTCGAAATAATGCAGCCTTGCGCGGTGCGGCAAGTCCTGGTGTCGAGACCACTGGTTTGTTTCACTGGGCCGAACCGCACCATGCGCCGTGTGGGTCTGGACCAGCGTGCTGGTCGCCCGGACGCCACCAGAACGGCCAGTCGCGCACCCCGAATAACCCGCTTGTGACTCCCACTACAGCCCGGCCAAGGCTACCCTCCGCAGTCGCCTTGCCGACTACTGCCCTGCAGGCTTTGCAAGCGCGGCTGCAGCACCAATTTTCCGACCCGAAGTTGCTTACCCAGGCCCTGACGCACCGCAGTTTTTCCGCCGATCACAACGAGCGGATTGAGTTTCTGGGCGACTCGGTTCTCAATCTCGCCGTCGCCGGGCTTTTGTACGAACAACTCGGCACGCTGCCTGAAGGCGATTTGTCACGGGTCCGGGCCAATCTGGTCAAGCAGGACACTCTGCACCAGCTTGCTGTCACGCTGGGCTTGCCCGACCTGCTCAAACTGGGTGAGGGTGAGGCGAAATCGGGCGGCCAAAAGCGGCCATCGATTCTGGCGGACGCACTCGAAGCGGTCATTGGTGCGGTGTATCTCGATGCTGGCTTTAACTGCGCTGATCAGCTGGTGCGGCGGCTCTTCAAAGATATCAGCATCAACCCGCAAATGCAGGCCATCGGCAAAGACCCGAAGACGCAATTGCAGGAGTGGCTGCAGGGGCGCAAAATGGGTTTGCCGATTTACCGCGTTGTGGGCACGATGGGCGCGGCGCACAAACAAACCTTCGAGGTCGAGTGTGAGATTGTCGAATATCGCCGTGCCGAGCGCGGCATTGGCGGCTCGCGCCGCGCTGGTGAGCAAGCCGCCGCCGCGGCGATGCTGGCTTTTGTCAAAACCCTGAGTTCCTAGTGTGGTGTTGCATGCTGTCTGGTCCATAAAACCGCGTCTTTTGCGCCATGGCGGCGTTGCAAATCCGCGCGATACCTGCAGGTATCGCTGTGGTTTGCG
>JANOOO010000190.1:0-30739 GCA_031421375.1 Polaromonas sp. | reverse complement strand
GCCCGCGCTCTGGTGGGACGGTCAGCTTTTTGACGCGATCTTGCTCGACGCGCCCTGCACGGCGTCGGGCATCGTGCGACGGCATCCGGATGTGCGCTGGCTACGTCGGCCGGGTGACGTTGCGCAACTGGCGGCAGTTCAGGCGGGTCTGCTGCAGGCGCTCTGGCCACTGCTTAAGGTTGGCGGCGCGATGGTGTATTGCACCTGCTCGGTGTTTCTGGCCGAGGGCGAGGGCCAGATCAAAACGTTTCTTGCGCACCACACCGACGCCGTTTTAAGGCCCTCGCCTGGGCATTTACTGCCGCAAAGCGGCGGGCAAGCGGTGGCCTTGCCGGACAATTTGATCGGTGGGCATGACGGATTTTATTACGCAGTTCTTCAAAAAGAGATCGCTTGAGCGGCTTTGGCGTTCGCTTGCCAGCTGGGTTTTGGCGGTGGGCGCGCTGTTTGGCAGCGTCTGGCCTGCTTGGGCCGTGCAAACCAGCATCACCGAGCTTCGGGTCGAGCGACGCGATGAGGGCTTGCAGTTGTCGGCGGCGGTTCATTTCGAGCTCCCTTTCGCAGTCGAAGACGCACTGTTGAAGGGAATCCCCATGTTTTTCGTCGTAGAAGCCGACATTTACCGCGAGCGCTGGTATTGGACTGATCCGCGCGTGGCCAGCGCCACCCGCACCATCCGTCTGGCGTACCAGCCGCTGACCCGGCGCTGGCGGATCAATGTGGCTGCCGGGTTGATCAGCTCCTCATCGGGCCTGCGTGCCACCCTCAACCAGAACCACGACAGTCTCGCCGAAGCCGTCGCGTCGATTCAGCGCATTGCGCGCTGGAAAATTGCTGACATCGCCGAGGTCGCGCCTGATGCCAACTACCGGCTGGAGTTCAGCTTTCGGCTTGATCTGTCGCAGCTGCCGCGGCCGTTCCAGATTGGCGTAGTCGGGCAGTCGGACTGGACCATTTCGGCGCAACTACAGGAGCGGCTGCGCGTGGAAACACCGGTTGCTGCGGCCGGTTTCGCAGAAATTAAATGAGGCCCGCTACGCCGGACATCCAGCCCAGCCTCAGCCGCGGCAAAACCTTTCGCTGGGCCGTGGGCGTTGGAGCGGGTGTGGCTTTGGCGCTGGGCCTGGTGCTGCTTTTTTTGTTGACTCAGGCAACCGATAACCGCGAGTTCTACGAGCGCAACTACGCTCTGCTTTTTTCGCTCAATGTGGGCGTGGCCGCCTTGCTGCTTCTGGTCATCGGGTGGATTGCGATCCGGCTATTGGTGCGGCTGCGCAAAGGCCGCTTTGGCAGCCGCCTGCTGGTGAAACTCGCAGCCATTTTTGCGCTGGTCGGCCTGTTGCCTGGCTTGATGATTTACGTGGTTTCGTACCAGTTCGTCTCACGCTCGATCGAGAGCTGGTTCGACGTTGAAGTCGAAGGTGCGCTCGCAGCGGGCCTGAATTTGGGCCGTACCACGCTCGATACGCTGGCGGCCGACCTGGGCAACCGCACGCGTCAGGCGGCCAGCCGGCTGTCTGAAACTTCTGATGCACGCGCGGCACTGGAGGTCGAGCGTTTGCGCGACCAGCTCGGTGCCATTGATGTCGTTCTGTGGAGCGCATCGGGCCAGATGATCGCCAGCGCAGGCGAGTCACGCTTTCAGCTCACGCCCGACAAGCCGTCGGCGCAGCAGTTGCGCGCTGCGCGCAGCCAGCGTGTCGTCACGCAAATTGACGGGCTGGAAGACCCCTTGCCCGCAGCCGCGGAGACCGAGCGAGGACCGCGAGCCGCACCGGGCGCAACGCGAGTGCAGCCCGCAGCGTCGGCCTCCAGTGGCCCGCGTGTGCGAGCCCTGGCGCTGGTCAGCAACCCCAACGTCAGCATGCTTGGCGAGTCGCGTTTTTTGCAAGTCACCGAAGCCTTGTCCGCCGGGCTGGTGGCCAACGCGCTTGCCGTGCAAGAGGCCAATCGCGAATACCAGGAACGGGCGCTGGCACGCGGCGGGCTTCGCAGGATGTACATCGGCACCCTGACGCTCAGTCTTTTTCTGGCCGTGTTTGGCGCGGTGCTGCTCGCCGTGTTGCTCGGCAATCAGCTGGCCAAACCGCTGCTGCTGCTGGCCGAAGGGGTGCGCCAGGTCGCGCTCGGAGACCTCACGCCCAAAGCGGTGCTGCAAAGCCGGGACGAATTGGGTGGGTTGACGCGCTCATTCGCACAGATGACGCAGCAACTCGCCGATGCGCGCTTTTCCGTGCAGCAGAGCATGACCCAGGTCGATGCGGCGCGCGACAACTTGCAGACCATTCTTGACAACCTGACAGCTGGCGTGATCGTGCTGGATGCGCAAGGCCGTATCCGGTCAAGCAACCCTGGCGCAACGCGAATCCTGCGTGCGCCACTTGCGGCGTATCTCGGCCGCGCGCTTGCCGACGTGCCGGGGCTCGACGTGTTTGCGAAAGAAGTTGCGGCTCAGTTTGGCGACGGCCCGGATCAAGACTCAAGGCTCCACGGCCTGCAGCAGTGGCAGCAATCGTTTGACCTCAATCCAGCCATGGCAGGCTCGCCCGACACGGCGATTACCCTGATTGCACGCGGCGCAAAAATGTCCGGCACAGAAGAGTTTTTATTGGTGTTTGATGATGTCTCCGAGATGGTTTCGGCCCAGCGTGCGCAAGCCTGGGGTGAGGTTGCGCGGCGGCTGGCCCATGAGATCAAGAACCCGCTCACGCCGATTCGACTGTCAGCCGAACGCCTGGAGATGAAGCTTGGCGGCAAGCTCGGCGAGGTCGAGCAAAAACTGGTAACCAAGTCGGTCAAAACCATCGTCGATCAGGTCGATGCCATGAAGCGCCTTGTCGATGAATTTCGCGACTATGCGCGCCTGCCCTCAGCCGAGCTGCATCCCACCGACCTCAATGAACTCATCACCGACGTACTCGCGCTTTACTCAAACGATAACGCCGACATCCCCGTGCGCGCCGAGCTGGACCCCCGCGCCCCGCTGATTCGCGGCGACGCACAGCAACTGCGCCAGGTGATCCACAACCTGCTGCAAAACGCGCAGGACGCGCAAGCCTCGCGCAATGCGGAATTGGCCACTGCAGGGGCCGACAGCGGGGCGGCGGCGCCCGCAGCCGTGGTCATCAGGACTGACTACGTAGAGACATCCGGTCGGGTTCGGTTGACCGTGCGTGACGGCGGGGTGGGCTTTGCGCCCCACATCCTGAAGCGCGCATTTGAACCCTATGTCACCACCAAATCCAGAGGAACCGGGCTCGGGCTGGCCGTGGTCAAAAAAATTGCCGATGAACACGGTGCCCGAGTCGATATTTCAAACCTTGCGCACGAAGGCGTTGTCATTGGGGCTCAAGTGTCGTTATCATTCGCAGTGGCGGCATAACAACACATTCAGTTACACACCGTTCCCACACAAAAACTCGCGGGGATTTCTTCAGCTATGGCAACAATTTTGGTGGTCGATGACGAACTTGGCATACGAGACCTGCTCTCGGAAATCCTCAACGACGAAGGCCATCAGGTGGACCTGGCAGAAAACGCCTCGCAGGCTCGGGCTGCCCGGGCTCAATCCCGGCCCGATCTGGTTCTGCTCGACATCTGGATGCCCGATACCGACGGCGTGACGTTGTTGAAAGAATGGTCATCGAGTGGGCTGTTAACCATGCCGGTCATCATGATGAGCGGTCACGCGACCATCGAGACGGCAGTCGAAGCCACCAAAATCGGCGCGCTGGCTTTTCTTGAAAAACCAATCACGCTGCAAAAATTGCTCAAAGCAGTGGAACAGGGCCTGGCCAAGAGCTTCGGGCGCAAGCCATTGATGGCCCAGAGTACGCAGCCGATGCGCGACGTGACGGTTGAAGCGGCAATGACCGGCAGCTCGCTGCCTGCGCTGGTCGATCTCGGTCCCCAGTCGCTGCAAAGCTTTTCGCTCGAAAAGCCGTTGCGCGAAGCGCGCGACGAATTTGAGAAATCCTATTTTGAATTTCATCTCTCGAAAGAGGGCGGCTCCATGACGCGCGTGGCAGAAAAAACCGGACTCGAGCGCACCCACCTGTACCGCAAACTCAAGCAGCTCGGCGTGGACCTTTCGCGCGGCAAGCGCAGCAGCTTGTAGCCGTTGACCACCTGTAGCCGCAGGGCGGGAATGAAGCGCTGATATATACTCAATGGCTCTGGCCCGGTAGCTCAGTCGGTAGAGCAGAGGATTGAAAATCCTTGTGTCGGTGGTTCGATTCCGCCCCAGGCCACCAGCATCTATGCGCCTCAGCGCCCTTTTCGGGTCCTGGGGCGTTTCTACAATTTGCGGGCAATTTCTACAATTACGCTCAATAGTTGATCATCCCAGCATTGCTTTTTAAAAGTGCTCCCGCTGGTGCATGGTGCGCTAAACTGAAACTATGTATAACGGCACCGGAATCTACACCCTCTCCGAGGCGGCGCGTTTAATCAACGTCCCTGCTCGGAAGATTCATCGCTGGCTTTACGGGTATAGCTACCCGAAGAAGTCGGGCGAGAGCAAGGTGCAAGCTTTTTCCGCGCCGCTTTGGTTGCCACAGCTTTCAAAGGACGAGTATGACGCCGAGGTGATCGGTTTCAATGATCTGCTGGAAGTTCGCTTTGTCTCAGCATTCGTTGAGCATGGCGTCTCGTTGGTTGTTGTACGACGATGCATGGAAACTGCTCGTGAGCTTTTCGGAGTTGACTACCCCATGACTTCGGGCTCGTTCAAAACCGATGGCAAAACAATTTTTGCTGACGCCATCGCAAAAAGTGTCAAAGAAGGAGCTCTTCTGGATTTGAAAAGTCGTCAATTAGCCTTCAAGGACATCATCAATCCTTCGTTGTATGCGGGCATCGAGTACGACGGCAAGCGGGCATCAAAGTGGTACCCGCAGGGACGGCGGCAACACATCGTCCTAGACCCTTCGCGCCAATTTGGCAGTCCAATTGTGGACGAGATGGGAGTGCCGACAGAGGTTTTCTATGCTTCCTACCTTGCTGAGGGTGCAACACCTCAGGCAGTAAAACAGACTGCTAGGGTCTACGAGGCTCCTGTAAAGCTCGTTGAAGCCGCGATCACGTTTGAGCAGGGCCTGAAGCGGACAGTTCATTGAATTTTTTCCTGGACAACAACGTGCCTCCTTCCTGGGCGGCTTGCTTGTCCGCTTGCAGTCGATCTCAATTTGTAGACGGAGCAGTTGGGGAGGTTGTACACCTCAAGGAGCGCTTCCAAGCAAATACATCTGATGTAAATTGGATACAGGCCCTTGCTAACGAAAAAGACTGGACCATCCTGTCGGGTGATGCGTTTCGCAAAGGTAACGGGGTTGAGCGCAAGATTTTGCAGAAGAGCGGACTGTCTGTATTTGTCTTGCAAAGCTCATGGTCAAGCTATCCTTACTGGGAAAAAACTGCACAGCTTCTTCGTTGGTGGCCTCGTATTGTCGAACAGGCCAACGCGGTTGACGGACTCGCCATGGAGGTTCCCTGGCGGATATCTGGCAGATTCAAGCAGCTTTAGCGGAGCGGCTTCACACGCTCGCCAATCCGAGCTTTGACATAGTGCTCGGTCATTTCCCGGTTCTTGTGGGCTAGCAGCTTCTGAGAATGCGCCAAGTCGCCGGTGTCGGTCGCGGCCTTGGCTCGGATATCCCGAAACTGAAAATCCACCTTTGCCAGCGTGCGCGCTTTGTCAAAGCGTGAGCGCAGGGCGCACTGAGTCAAAGGCTGGCCGTTTTCGTCCTGGATGATGAAGGCGCTGATTTCCCCGAGTTGCCCACCGCGTCGGTCGGCTCGTCGCGAGCGCCGACCGCCGCCGTGGACAACTCTGCTCCCCCAAAAAAAAGCCCGGCAATTAGCCGGGCTTAGGGTCTGGGATTATGTCCTTTATCGCACTTGCTGCAGTCCACTCCAGCGGCGCGTCACCGCTTCCGAAGTGAACACAGCGTGGCGTTTGCCTACTGCACGTGCTGCGGCTTCAGCTTGCTGTTGCACGTCATCGATTGTGCGGACGCCGACGTAGTTGTACTCGGCCGGCGACATCTTGTATTTCACGCCCTGGTCGCTAACGACAACATCGGTGATGCCCCGCGCTGCGAGTTGGGCGTGTAGCCTGGTGTAATCGTCCCAGGTGGCGTCGTGAAGCTCGACGCGGATGGTAAACATGGTCATCGTTTCAAGTTCCTTCCCGGCTAAGCCGGATGTGCCTCCGGATGACTGAACTACGAAACCTGTGCGATGATCGAGTTGCGAAACGCGGACCCACAGGGTTCGTCCCTATCCGGCGACGGTTTTAGGGGGAGAGCGCCGGGCTTGACCCGGCGTTTTTCTTTGGAGACCGCTTCACACTCTTCAAAGCTCAGCACATCCACAATGTAACCGAATTGCTGAGCTCCCCACTATCAGGATCAGGGCCTGAAAACCTGACAGAAATGTAATTGCACCGCAGCAATGTCCAACCAGTTGATAACTTCTTCTGTAAAAACAACGGCTTAGCCGTGGAGCAGCGGGTTTGCCCTCGTGAAAAATAGTTCTTGTCCTACGTTGTAAAAACGTGAATCCGTGAAGTTATCCACAGGTTGGGTGGGGCGTTGAGGCTCTTGATGCGCAAAGTTCATCCCTGTGGGACTGCGGAAATGCTTCTACAAAACCTCTTGACGCGCATCTGTAGCAAGGGAAAGCGCGCCTCAATAGCCCGGTTTTTGTAGAAAGAAACGGGCCGCAAGTGCGCGCCGCAAAGGGATATTCAGGAGGATTGAAAATCCTTGTGTCGGTGGTTCGATTCCGCCCCAGCCACCAGACATTGACGCCTCGGAACCTCACGGTTTCGGGGCGTTTTCGTTTTCGTCCCGCTCAAGCCGCGACGGCCTACATGCCATCGGCAACGTCATCGCCGTCGCAGCAATACCGGAAGGCGAATCAAAAACCCAACGAACAGGCGGGCGTGCATCCACGTCAACAAAATGTTGTCGCGTACGTACTTGAAATGCGAGACCCCGCCTTCTCCGGCGTCGAAGTATTGAACCGGTGCGTCGATGTTCACGGGTGTCAAGCCCTCCCAGCACAGGCGAACCGCCACTTCCGGATCGAAATCGAAGCGGCGCATCCAGCGGCTGCGCAGCATCACGTTTTGTAAATCGCGCATGGGGTACACGCGAAATCCGTAGAGCGAGTCGCCGATGCCGGCCCACAAGGTTTCAAGATTGGCCCAGCCGTTGGACACCTTGCGACCGTTGACGCGCAGTGCGGGTGCGCTGGCGTCGAACACCGGTTTTCCCAGAATCAGGCTGGCAGGCTCGGCGATGGAGCGATGCATGAAAGTGCGGATCAGCCCGGCCGGATGCTGACCGTCGGCGTCCATCGTGAGGGCGTGCGTATAGCCTTGCTGCAGCGCGTCTGTGATACCGCGAAGCACGGCGCTGCCCTTGCCGCCGTTGCGGGCCTGGACCAGCACTTTGAGCTCCGGGTCCTGCCTGGCCAGAGCCAGTAAAAGATCGGTGCTCGCGTCGGTGCTGCCATCGACGACGACCCATACAGGCGACCATTGCGCGCGAACCTTGCGCACCAGATCGATCACTTTTTCACCGGGGTTGTAGCACGGGATCAGAACGAGGTGGGTGGTTGAGGGCGTGATTGTCATCAGGATTTCGACTCTGGAAACGGCTCAATTCAGACCGAATTTTTGATGGGTCCCGAATAGTGCGAATGTTAAGATTGGCGCTTGCTTTTTGGCGCAAACCCGAACCAGGTCTCGTCATTTTTATGCCTGCATCACAGGCGCGCCACGTCTGAAAAATTGGGCCAAGTCTAATGGAATCTCCCACAGCGTCTCCCGCCATTTCGGTGCCGCAGAACGAACTTGAAGTCGAGGTGATTGAGTTGCTCATCAGCTCGCTTAATCTTGAAGTCAAGCCCAGTGAAGTCACTCCCGACACACCGCTTTACGGCGACGGGCTGGGACTCGACTCAATCGATATTCTCGAAATCGCCCTTGCCGTGTCCAAGCGCTATGGCTTTCAAATGCGCTCGGACGACCCGCGCAATGTCGAGAGCTTTGCATCGATTCGCGCCTTGAGTCTGTACATCGCGCAAGAGCGGACCAAGTAAAAGATCGACACGGCGCGCTGGCCATGTTGGCAATTTTCAAGGGTGCAGCTGTCGTTGTTTTGATCGCAGGCTATGCATTGGCTGGCCATTTGGCGTTGACGCTGCCCAATGGTCAGGTGATTGCTGCCGCACTTGCGGTCGGCCTGCCGGCGCTGGCTTTCGTCGCGTTTTGCTTTCACTATCTGAATCGTCACCCACAGCTTGTCGCGGCCTGGCGGCTTAGCGCCGCAGCCCGGCTGGCGCTTGCTGGCTTGTTGGCCGTGGTGCCGACTTTGTCCTTTCTGTGGGCGGTCTGGCCTGCCCTGTTGGCGAATGCGCATAACCTGTACTTCGCGCAACACGTCGGATGCAACGCGCTGCTGGCCTGGGTTTTTGGCCGCACATTGGTGGCCGGTGCAACGCCTTTGGTGGTCAGCTTCGCGCGCATGGTCCACCCCACGTTGCCGCCTGAAATCGAGACCTATGCGCGCAACGTGACACGCGCCTGGACGGTGTTTTTTTTGGTGACGTGTGTAGTCTCGGTCGCCTTGTATCTAATCGCCCCGATTGCTGTCTGGTCCACCTTTGCCGTGCTGCTTCAATGGCCTTCAGTGGGCGCGTTTTTTGTCGGTGAGTTTGTGCTGAGAAAAATGCTGTTTAGAAACTTTGACCATGCCAGCCTGAAGCAGGGCTTTGAAGCCTATCAACAGCATCAGGCTCACCCGCACCCGGCTGCAGCGACCAAGCGTTGATCGTCATGCCATGCTGCCGCTAATCGTTCACGTCCATCCGGCACAAACTCTGGCCTGGCGTCAGGGTGCTGCCATTTCGGCGGCTCAATATTTGGCCGACGTAGGCTATTGCGCCGCGCGGCTGCCGGCTGCACGGGAGGTCCTTTTAGCCTGCCAGGATCGCTACGCTTTTGCAGTCGGCCTGGGCGCGGCGCTGGTGCGCGGGCAGAGCTGCCTGTTGCCTTCAACCCAGACCGAAGAGCTGATTGCGCTGCTTGCCAGTCGCCACGAGGCGCTGTACTGCCTGACTGATGAAGCCGCCTGCAACATCGGCCTGCCGCAAACGCAAATCGGTGCCTGGCTGTTCAATGCAGTTGAAGATGAAGAATATTCAGTGCCGCTGATTGCCGCCGGGCATGTCGCCGCCATTGTTTACACCTCCGGCAGTACCGGTTTTCCGGTAGCCCATCCCAAAACCTGGGGCAAGTTGGTTGTCAATGTCAAAAGTGAAGGTGCGCGGTTGGGCGTCGTACACGGCAGCGGCTTCACGCTGGTCGGCACGGTGCCGCCGCAGCATATGTATGGCTTTGAATCGACGGTGTTAATGGCCTTGCAAAACGCGGTGGCCTTCGAGGCAGCCAGGCCTTTTTATCCGGCTGACATTGAGCGGGTTGTGGCCGCCACTCCGCGCCCTCGTGCCTTGATCACGACGCCCTTTCATCTACGGGCCTTGTTGACCGAGGTGGCTGCGCCGTCGCCGCTGGACCTGCTGGTCAGCGCCACCGCACCGCTGGCGGCAGCCCTGGCCGAGTTGGCTGAAGGTAAAACGGCGGCGCCGCTAATTGAAATTTATGGCAGCACAGAGACCGGTCAACTGGCCACACGGCGAACCACCGCGACAGCCGAATGGACCACCTTCGACGGGATCAAGCTGGACCAGTCCGGGGGCCGGACTTTCGCCAAAGGTGCCCAAATTGAGGGCAAGGTAGCCGTCAACGATGTGATCGAGCTGGCGAGCGCCACCGTCTTTACCCTGCATGGCCGAACGGCAGATATGGTCAACGTCGCGGGTAAAAGCACCACGCTCGACTATCTTAATCATCAACTGCTGTCCATCGAAGGCGTCGAAGACGGGGCTTTTGTCGTGCCCGATGGGGCAACGGAAGGCGTAGGCAACACGGCGCGTCTGGCCGCTCTCGCGGTGGCCCCAGGCCACACATCAGAGAGCCTGCAAGCTGCATTGCGGCGCAAGATCGCGCCCGCATTTTTGCCCAGGCCACTCAGGCTCGTGCCGGGCTTGCCCCGCAACGGCACCAGCAAACTGCCGCGCGAAGCCTTGCTGGCCCTGCTCAAAGCCGACCTTTGAACGACCGCTGTGACTGAGGCTCGTTTTGCATCGCTGGCAGGCATTCCCACCGATCACCCTGCATTTGCCGGTCACTTTCCGGGTCAGCCCATCTTGCCCGGTGTGCTTTTACTTCAACGCGTGATGAACCTGGCGCAGGCGGAGCTCGGCCGGTCACTGGCAGTCTGCGCCTTGCGAAATGTGAAGTTCAGCGCGCCGGTGATGCCCGGTAATTGGCTGCGGATTGAGCTGATCCAAACTGGCCCGGATCAGTACAGCTTTGGTGTCCACATCGTGCGCTCCGATGATTCACAGGACGTGCTCGCCTGCTCGGGGCAGTTGCGCCCATGAGCGATTCGTCGAGCGCCGCGCAGGCCGCTAAAACGGGCGACTGGAGCACCCAGCGCGAGCGCGGCAACTTGCTGGCCTTGAAAATCATTGCGTGGTTCGCGCTGCATGCGGGGCGGCGTTTTTCGCGCTTAATTCTGCTGCCGGTGGTGGCTTACTTCTACGCGTCGTCGCCGAAAGCACGGCGCGCCTCGATGGCGTTTTTATCGCGCATTCCCGATGCCAACACCGGTGCGCTGGCGGTATTCCGTCATCTTTACGCCTTTGCTGCAGTCACGCTGGATCGGGTTTATTTTCTCAATGGACGCTTCGATTTGTTTGATGTGACCGTGCAGGACCCGGGCAATCAGGCGCTCGGCACCGCGACCCGTGGCCAGGGCATGTTTTTGATGGGTGCCCACATGGGCAGTTTCGAGAGTGTGCGCTGCATCGCCCGGCAACACCCGTCGCTCAAAATGGTGCTGCTTATGTACGAGGAGAACGCGCGCAACATCCAGCGCCTCCTTGGTGCGATCAACCCCGAGGCGCAGCAGGCGATTATTTCGCTTGGTCAGCCGAGCGCCATGCTGGAGGTTCGCGATCAGTTGAAGGCCGGGTCACTGATCGGCATTCTGGCGGATCGGTCGCTTGACGCAAGCGGTCGGGTTGAGGTGAACTTTCTGGGCAGTCCGGCTGAATTTCCGATAGGCCCGTTCAGACTTGCAGCGCTGCTCAAGCATCCGGTTTTTTTCATGATCGGACGCTATGAAGGCGGCAGGCGGTACACCATTTATCTTGAGCCGGTCGCTGATTTTTCTGATGTCGCGCCGGCGGATCGTGAACGCGCGATCAGCGCAGCATTAAAGCGCTACGTTGAGTTGATCGAGCGGCACTGCGTGCAAGCACCGCACAACTGGTTTAACTTTTTTGATTTCTGGCAAAAGGACGCGTAGCCATGACCACCCGTTTCGCTTTTGCTTTCGCTGTTGTTTTTGCCATGCTGTCGCTACTTGGCACGGGCGTAGCGCGAGCCGCCGACATCGATATGCCTGGCTTGATGCGCCTGTTCGCCAACAACAAAAACATTCGCGCCGATTTTATTGAGCGTAAATACGTTCGCATCCTCGATGCGCCGGTTGAATCAAAAGGCGAGCTGGTGTTCAACGCGCCCGCCCGGCTGGAAAAGCGAACGACGGAGCCCCGGCCCGAGGCACTGGTGATAGACGGCAACCAGGTGTCGATTGAGCGTGGCGCATCCCGGCGCACCTTGTCTCTGGATGAGTTTCCCGACATGGCCTCACTGGTGCGCAGCCTCACTGCCACGTTTCGTGGCGACCAGGCCAGCATCGAACAGTTTTTCAGCTGGAAGATTTCAGGTCCGGCGAACCGCTGGCAATTGGTGCTGCAACCCAAAAGCAGCAAGCTTTTCATCACGCTGGCAGAGATTCGACTGGCAGGCGATGGGAGCTATGTTCATACCGTTGAAACGACGCTCACCGATGGCGACCGTTCCTTGATGACACTGGGGCGTCCCTTGCCTCAAGTTAAACCGTAACGCGCCGCGTTTCAAACCATCCCGCCGTTGATCGAGATGATCTGCCCGGTGATGTAAGACGCGTTCTTGCCGGACAAGAACGACACCAGGGCAGCCACCTCCTGCGCTGTACCGGCGCGCTTCATCGGCACCATGCGGGCGATGGTGGGCGCATCAAAAACGCCTTCGATCATGGGCGACTCGATGATGCCCGGTGCCACGACGTTGACTGTGACGCCCCGGCTCGCCACTTCTTGCGCCAGTGATTTCGTTGCGCCGTGCAGGGCGGCTTTGGCAGCGGCGTAGTTAACCTGACCGCGATTGCCTGCGATGGCCGCGACCGACGAAATGTTGACGATGCGCCCGTAGCGCGTGCGCAGCATCGGCAGCATCAAGGGCTGAGTCACGTTGAAGAACCCGCCGAGCGACACATCGATTACGCGATGCCACTTGGCCGCACTCATGCCGGCAAACACCGCATCGTCATGAATGCCCGCGCAGTTGATGATGACCTGAATGGCTCTTTCTTCAGCGAGGGGCTCCAGCACCAGGCGGGTGGCGTCGCCGTCGGTCACGTCGAATTGCAGCGCCCGTGCGCTGCCGCCCGTGGCTTGAATTTTCTGCACCAGTGCCTGCGCTACGGACAGGCCCTTGTTGGCCTGGATCAACACGTCCATGCCGTCGGCTGCAAGCGCCTCGCAGATGGCCGACCCCAGCGCGCCGCTGCCGCCTGTCACCAGGGCACGTAATTTTTCGGTCATCTCAGGTCTCCGCCAGGTTTGGCATCAGTACCACTGTCGCCCGGCCGCTCAGCAAAAGCTGGTGCGAGGCGTGAACGGCAAATTCATAAATCATGTTGTTCCCGTCACCCATCACCTGCGTTGCGGCAATTTCAAGTTCAGCGTCAATGTCGTCAAGCCGCTCGACGTGGAGCGCCAGGGAACGTAGCCCGGCCAAGCGTCCGCCGCGTGGCGAGGTGTTGCTGTGCCCCGCCAGCAGGGCTCCGTGTACCGCCATGGCCTGCGCGGCGTATTCGACGCCGCAGACGGCGTGCAGCGTGCCGTTTTCGCGCAGCGGATTCGATGGCAAGCGGTGCGACTGCGCCGTACACCGGATGCTGAGCGCGTCATGGTGATGAACCGCACCAAGCAGGCACATATTTCCGTGATGGGGAATCAGCGTCGCAATGGCGGCGGCATCAAGGGTTGCGGGCGGCGCTGCACGCGTTGAACTTTCAGTCATGACGCGGCGCTTAGTTGCAGCAGCAGTTGCTGGTTTGCAAACAACTCCAGGCTCAGCGCCGCAGTGCATCGCCCGAGTGCCAGCGCCTGCAACAGCGGCAAGCTTCGGGCAGCCGGCACGTTGCAGCGCAGCGCTTCAAGTTGCGAGTCGGCCAGCGTGTCGGGGCTGCGCTGGCCAAGCGCAATATGCAGCGCGGCCAGGCTCGTCGGCATCGGCGTGGGCCCGAGCAGCAGAGCCACGCCCAGGCTGTGTGCAATTGGGCGCGCGGCACACAGCGGCTCGGGGTAGGGCGTGTCATAGGCAATCAGCAGCACGGGTGCCTGCGCGCTGACCGCTTGGGTCGCTGCCTCCAGCAGACCGGCCGAAAAACTGCCGTCGAACGCGCACAAGCTGGTGCTGGCGCGGCGGGCCTTACACGCAATGCCCCAGTAACCCGACGGCGCATTGTGAACCGAGTTGGTGAAGCGCGTGGGCGAAAGCAGTCGCTCCGAGCTTGCCAGCGCTTCACAGATCAAATGGCAGTTGTCGCCATCGCCACCGGACGAGCTGAAGACCGACAGCAAATCACTGGCGTCATGCGCGCCAGAGCGCATCGCGTCTTCAGCCACCGCCAGCGCCAGCTTGACGGGCGTGCCAACGCGCCGTCGTTCTGCAGCGGGCAGTCGGGTGGACGCTGCAATCAAGGTCTCGGCAGTGACATAAGGCGTGGTGCCGCGAAGCACCGGCAAGCTGCCTTCCCAGCCGGGCAGGCCGGGGCCGCACAGTCCAACTGCGTGTATGTAAACCGTCGGGCCGTTCATCTTTTCTCCAGCACCAGCGCGCAGTTGGAGCCGCCAAAACCAAAAGAATTGCTCAGCATGATTTGCGCTGCCGCGACCTGATTGCGCAGCAGGTAATTGACGTTCAGGGCCGGGTCGCGTTCTTCGGTGTTCAGGCCACCGGGCAACACCCCGTGCCGGAGTGCCAGCGCGCACAAAAGCGCCTCAACAATGCCGGCCGCACCAAGCGCGTGACCGGTGTGCCCTTTGGTCGAGCTGCAGGGCACCGACGAGCCGAAAAGCGCCGCGACCGCGCGCCCTTCGGCTGCGTCGTTGCTGGGTGTGGCCGTGCCATGCAGGTTGATGTAGTCCACCGCGCCAGGCTCAATCCTGGCCATGGCGAGCGCCTGTTGCATTGCCGCGAGAGCGCCTGCGCCCTCGGGGTGCGGTGAAGACATGTGATGGGCGTCACTTGACTCGCCAATGCCGGTCACGGCGACGGCGACGCCTGATTCGGGTCGGCTTCGGGTCAGCAAGGCAAAGCCCGCCGCCTCGGAGATGGAGATGCCTTGGCGTTGCGCCCCAAAGGGCTGGCAGCGTTCGGGCGACAGCAGTTCGAGCGAATTAAAACCATAAAGCGTGGTCAGGCACAAACTGTCGATGCCGCCGACGATGGCCGCGTCGATCAGGCCGCATTCAATCATGCGTGCTGCATTGCCAAAAACCTTGGCACTCGACGAACAGGCGGACGACACCGCGACGGCCGGCCCTTCGAGCAAGAAGTAGTCGCGGACAAAGCTGCTGACCGAGAAGGTGTTGTGAGTCTGTGCGTAGTGAAAGTCGGGCGGTAGCGCGCCGCCAGGTGTTTGTCGATGGCGATAGGCTATCTCGGTGCTGAGAATGCCCGACGTACTGGTGCCCATGAAGACGCCGACACGACTGGGTCCGTAGGCCGCGATGGCCCGATGAACAGCGGCTTCAAAACCGTCCTGGGCGAGGGCCAGAAGTGCAAGCTGGTTGTTGCGGCACACATAGTCGGAAAGATGCGCTGGCAAAGCCTGCTCTTCGACGCCAGCCACCTGACCAATGAAAGTTGCCAACTCTGCAGTCTCGAATGCGCAGGGCTGGAGGCCGCTGCGCTGGTCAAGCACAGCTTGCCAGTTTGCGTCGCAGCCCCGGCCCAGGCAGGTGGTCAGGGTGTAGTCGGACAGGAATAAAGCTTGCATGGAGATCAATGCTTTGTTTAACCGACGCGCGCCACCAGCAGCACATTGGCAAACGGTGTGCCCTGGCTCATCGGTTTGGACTCGACCAAATAGCCGAGCTTTTGCAGGTTGGCGATCCATTCGGCCAGCGGGCGGCAATACAAACGCGAGAGGCGGTGGCCGCGGGCCAGCGTCACGACGGCATCGACCCAGTTGCTGATTTTGAAGCCGAGTCCGGCTGCCGCATCGCCCACACGCAGAATCAAAACGCCCTTTGGAGCCAGCGACTCGCGCACGCGGCGCAGCACCTCATCTTGCGCGGCATAGGGCACGTAATGCAGCACATCGAGGATCACCACTGCCCCGGCTGAACCGAACGGCGTGCTGCACATGTCGCCCGCCTCAAATTGAAAGCGGTCGGCATGCGCCGAGAGTGCCTCCTTCGCCCGCGAAACGTCGGCCGGCATCAGCTCGACGCCTTTGACGGTCACGGCGCGCGGCGCAGCTTGCCAGTCGGCGGGCCAGGCAGCATCGTCAGCCAGAGCGCCCGCAGCCCACAACCAGCTGCTCAGCAGCCCCTGCCCGCAGCCGATATCGACCACGTGTGAGCCGGGGGCAATCAGTCCGCGCGCGAGGATTTCCTTGAACACCGGGTCGCCGCCCAGCTTGCCCTGCGCAAAATGCAAGGCGAACTTGCCGACCCGGCGGTAGGGCTCGACAGCCATGTCGAGAAGTCGCTTTTCAAAACTTTTCATTGGTTCCGTTGTCCTGCTTGCGCGGGTTTAGACTTTGATTAGCGCGCCGAATCACGCAGCAAAACGGTGTGGAGATCGAGCTTGCGCAGCGTCTGCAACAGCTTCGGCAACACCTCCAGCACCACCGGCACGCCGTGGGCAGTTTTCGCGCAATGGCCGTCGTGCAGTAGCAAAATATCGGCCGCAGCGATCTTGTTTTCCAGGCGCTGTAGCACTTTGGTAGGGTCGCTTGTCACCGTGTCGTAACCGCGCCGCGTCCAGCTGACCAGCGTCAAATCCAGGCTTTGCAGCACCGGGTCAAGCAGTGGGCTGCGAAGGCCGGCCGGTGCCCGGAAGAAGCGTGGCAGGGTGCCCGTGGCGTCGGCAATCGCGTGCTGGGCCATGCTGATTTCGCGGCGCAATTGGCCCATGCCCATGATGGAGAAGTGGTGGCGGTGGGCGTAACTGTGGTTTTCAATGCAGTGACCACGCCGCACGATTTCACGAGCCAGAGCAGGATGCGCCTGCACCGCCTGGCCGATGCAGAAAAATGTCGCCGTCGCCTCGCCCGCATCCAGAATGTCCAGCACGGCCGGTGTGACGTCCGGATTGGGTCCATCGTCAATGGTGATGGCAATTTGCCGCGCGTCGCGGGCTGCGGCCGACAGGGTGCGCAGGTTACGGCCGAGCAGCGTGCTACGCGGCCACAGCCCGGCTGCAGTCAACAGCGCGTGATTGGCCAGCACCCCGCCGAGCAACCAGGGCCAGGCAACGGAGGTAGCCAGCGCGGCTACTGCGCCGACATGCAACACGGCCGAGGCCTTGATTCCGGGCGAGGGCGTCCAGGCAGCCTTCATGGTGACGCTGCTCTTTTGCAGGGCACTTGTCGCGCGGCCAGACGCGGCCAGGGAGCCACGTCCAGAAATTGCGACCACAAATGCCGCCAGACTGGCCAGTCGTGTCCGCCAGGAATCACGAAACGCTGCGTGGGCGCCAGAACCTGCGCCAATAAGCCGTTGGGCTGGGCGAAGCGATCACCCGCGCCGAAGCCCAGGTAGAGTGCCGGACGGCGATTGGGCGATGCCGCGTAGCCTTTGAGCCAAGCCCAGAGCGCGGCGTCCGGCCCGCTTGACGCTTGCGGTCGCCATGTCGGCAAGCCGCCCTGGCGTTCAATCTCCAGTGGCAATGCCGCAGCGCCCATATAGGGCGCCAGTGCTACCAGTCCATCAATGCCGTTCGGGTAGGTCATGGCGTACAACATGCTGCCGTAGCCGCCCAATGAAATGCCGAAAAACCAGATGTGCCGGTAGCCATTGGCGCGAGCTGGCTCGACCACATCGGCTTCGAGCCGCTGCAGAATCTGCCGGTCGTTGTAATAGCCCCTATGCGCGTCGGCCAATTGCATATCGACATCAAAGCCGCGTTCACGTACCGCCTTGACGAAGCCCTGGTCGATAAAGTCCTGCGGCGTGTCGTAGGCACCCGGTAAAAATACAAGCAGTGTGGTTGGAGCGGTTTGGCAATCAAGCTCGATCTTGACGACGGGCAGCGGAACATCGGCTGCCCGCATCGAGGCACAGCCTTGAAACAAGACACTTGCAAACATCAGGCAGACAGATACAACTCGTAGAAACATGGTGCGTAGGGAAGCGACTTGATCTTAGCTGGCGCGGTGCGGTGAGCCAGTCGATGGCAGGGCGAAAACCGCCGACAAAAGCAGTGCGAGGAAGGTGCCGATGCCGACCGTCGAGCCGATGGCGTTCATCACGGGGACCGATGAAAAACCGAGCAGGCCGAAACCCAAAACGGTGCTCAGATTCGCGAAAAACAGCGAGCACAGCATGTTGTGATCACTGCCGACGGCCGACGCGCTGCCCGGCGTCGCAAGCCGGGATCGCTGGTCAAAGAACAAAGCGTAATTTGAGCCGATGGCGATGACCAGCAGCAGGCCAATCAAATGCAACAGGCTCAGGCTGCCCTTGATGCCGACGACGCCGGCCGCCACGATCGCAGCGGCGGCTACAAGCGGGGTGACGACTCGAAGTACGCGGCGCCCGCTTCGCAGCGTGATGAAAAGCAGGCCGATGATGGCGACGAAGCCGCCGCCGGACAAGACAATCGCCTCGCGCAAATAGGCACCGTAAACGTCGCGCGCTTCGCGGCCCAGCTCAATCAGGTAGCTGGCCGCGCGCACCTCGGCCGGCAGACCGTCCAGGGCCCTTTCAATCGCCTTCACGTCGATGCCTTGCGTTGCGCCGCGCTGCAGCGGTGCTTGCAGCGCAACCAGCGCCGTCCAGCCGCCGGCGGCGCGACTGCTTTTGCTCAGCAGTGAATCAATGCCCAAGCTCATTGACGTGCCCTCAAAACTGGCGCGGCTTAGCAGCGGGCCGACTTTCGTACGAGCCACGTCGGCATAAAACTCCGTCAGTTTTTCAGCGCGTAGCGGCAGACCGTCGAGCGCTGCAATCGTGCGCTGCTGAAGTTGTGCATCGTCCGGCAGACTGGCCCGGCGTGCGGCCTGCGTGCGCTCGCTGGGCAGGTAGATGGACGGTGCCTGAAAGCCGCCCAACTGCCCGCTCCGCACGAGGGGCAGCAGTAGCGCGGCGACGTCTTCACTGCGTTGCAGCGCAGACTCGCTACTTTCGCCCTTGATGACAATCAGCAAGCCGGCATCAGGTGCGCCCATGTCAGCGCGCAAATCTTCGTCGAGCTTTTGCGCAGCTATGGGCACCGGGCTCAGGCCACCGAGTTCAACGCTCCACAAGGTGTCCCAGCGCAACGCGAGGACGCTGATCGCTATGACAGTGAGGACGACGGTCCCTGCGCGCAGCTTTACAAGCAGCCGCGCGGCGTTGGCGAGCAGGGGGCCGAGCCGGGCGGGCTGGCGCACTGAAAAGTTATCAGGCAGCAATATGGGCAGCACAAAACGTGTAGCAGTGGCGGCCACGACGATGCCAACGATTGAAAACAGGCCCAGTTGCGCCAGCCCGGTGAAGCCCGACAGCAGCAGCGTACTGAAGCCGAAGATGGAGGTCAGCACGCCGAGCCGGATAGTTGGCCAAAACGACGCCGCGTAAGCGGATTTTCGGGCAGCGGGATCGCCTGAATTCGTCCTTGTTGCGGGGGTGTACTGCACGAACAGATAAATGGCGTAATCGACAGCCTCGCCAATCAGTGTGATGCCGAATCCCAGGGTCATGCCATGCACCGATGGAAATCCCAGCCCGACGGCTGCAATGCCGGCCACCGCGCCCGTAACCACCGGGATGATGCCGAGAAAAAGCGTGGTCACAGACCGGTAAATCAGCCACAACAGTCCGAGCACCATCAGCGTACCGATCAGCGACAAACGCGCCGCCTCGTCCTTGATGGTCTGGCGCGCCTGAACCGCAAACACGCCCGGCCCCGAAAATTGGAGGCGAGCCAGCGCAGCACCTGGCGCGAGCTGGCGTTGTGCCTGCGCGAAGCCTTGCGCAATTGCCGCATGCGCGGCCTCTTGTGCGTCGAGATCCGATCCGGCTGCATTCACCTGCAACAGCAGCAGCGCGCGGTTTTGGGCCACATTCATCCACACACCACCGGCTTGAGACGGCTGATTGGCTGGCACGATGCGCTCAATCACCGTCAGCATCTCGCCGGTGGGGTCGCGTGCCAGCAGCGATTTGCTGAAGAGCCCGGTCGCGCTCGCCACCTCTTCTATCGTGCCCGTCACGGCGGCGCGTAGCCCGGCCACGCTCATGCGTTCGGCGTCAATGGCGGGGCTGAGCAGGTAGCGGTTGTTGAAAAGCAGTTCCCGGTCGCGGTCGCTCGTCAACGACTGACCATTGCTGACGCTGGAGAAAATCGCATTGCCGCGCAGTTGACGCGCCATCGATTCCGACAGCGCACCCAGCGTCGCCGTCGGCGCACCCTCCAGGCCCACGATCAGCGCCTTTGATGCAAAGCCTTCACTAATCTGGTCGATCAGAATTTGCTGTCGGGGAGAGGGGTCACGCGGCAAAAATGCCGACATGTCGGCGGTGAACTCGGAGCGCACCACGATCAGCGTACCCAGCAAGACGAACAAGGCCCAGAGAACAACGAAGGGGTGGCGTAATTTTTTCATGGCGATGGGCGGTATCTTATGATCTTGGGTGGGCAGAAGCCCTGAAAAAGCGCTGCAAACTGGAAGTGAAAGCCATGCTGATTCCGAAATTTTCCGATGTGGTGATTGCCGGAGGCGGCTTGGCCGGACTGACGCTGGCGCTGCAATTGCGGCAACGGTTGCCCGAATTGAGCATCACCGTGATTGAGCGCCGGAGCCACCCGGTTCCTCATGCCGCGCACAAGGTCGGCGAATCGTCTGTTGAAATTGGCGCGCATTACTTTGAACACGTTTTGGGCCTCAAAGCGCACCTCGACAACGCGCAGCTCAAAAAATTCGGCTTCCGGTTTTTCTTCTCCGACGGCCACGCCGATCTCGCCCGCGTGACAGAGCTGGGTGCCAGCCGCGTGCTGCCTACGCCAAGTTATCAGCTGGATCGCGGAATTTTCGAGAACGAGCTGGCTCGCCTCGCGCTGGAGCGCGGCATCAGCTTTATCGACAGTGCCGTCATTCGCTCGTTCGACCTGTCGGACGGCGCTACTGAGCATCAGCTGCGGTTTGACGTTGACGGTGAGCTGCAAACCATCGCCGCGCGCTGGCTCTGTGATGCGTCAGGGCGTGCCGGACTCTTGAAGCGCAAGCTCGGACTGGCTGAATCGAACGATCACGATGCCAACGCAGTGTGGTTCCGCATTGCTGACCGCATCGATGTCAATGACTGGTCCAATGATGAGCCCTGGCTGGACCGCTGCACGCCACGCTCGCGCTGGCTGTCAACCAATCACCTGGTCGGCGAGGGTTACTGGGCCTGGTTGATTCCGCTGGCTTCGGGCTCGCATTCGGTTGGCATCGTGGCTGACGCTGCGCTGCATCCGCTGGAGACCATGAACACCTTCGACAAGGCGATGGGCTGGTTCAAAGTACACCAGCCCCAGCTGTTTGCGGCACTCGACTCGCGCCGTGAAAAGTTGCAGGACTTTGCTTTTTTCAAACGTTTTTCATACGGCTGCAAGCAGGTATTTTCGGGGACGAATCGATGGGCACTGACCGGCGATGCCGGCTTGTTTCTGGATCCGTTTTATTCACCTGGCAGCGACTTCATTGCGATTTCAAACACCTACATCACCGAGCTGATTGCGACCGATCGCGCGGGCGGGCCGACTTCCCTGAAGGCTGATTTCTACGAGCAGATTTACTTCTCGCTCTACCGGAACATGCTGACTCTCTACACCGACCAATACAGGATTTTTGGCGATCCTGAAGTGCTGCCGGTCAAGGTGCTGTGGGATTACGCCTATTACTGGGGCGTCATGTGCCAGCTGTTTTTCCAGAACAAGCTGATCGATGTGTCCTGCATGGCGCGCATGCAGGGCAAGCTGGCCAATATTCAGGCCGTCAATGTCGAGATGCAGCTTTTTTTGCGTGCCTGGAATCGGGTCAGTGCCAAACGCAATCCGCCCCAGATGCTTGACCAGGCCAGCCTGCCGTGGTTTGCACAGCTCAACCAAGAGTTGCGCGACGAGCTCTCGGACGCGCAGTTTGCCGCGCGCATGGACTCGCAATTGCTGCAATTGCAGGCGCTGGCCGCAGAGATCGTTGTCGCAGCCGTGCGCGACTACCCGTCGCTGGACGCCAGCCCGGTCACGGCATTGCTGGACCCCCAGGCGCTGGCTGCTGCGCAGGGCCGGGGTCTCCAGTTCTTGTTTGGCGCGGCGGCTTGAGCCTTTGTCGCGGCACTGGAGCGCGCGGCGCAGTGCGCTTGGCATGATGCGATTCATCGGCCTATTTCGGACCATTGGCTGGTCCGCGTATGAATACGTCGCGATGGCACTGGGTTTGACTGCGCTCGGCGTGCTTGGCATGGTCAGTCTTCCGCTGGCGCTGATTTTGCTGGCGCTGCCGACCCCAATCCGAATTCCCACCGGGCGCAGATTGATTGCCAGCACGATGGCGATTTACCTGCTTTTCTTAAAAACCTTTTGCGCCGTTCGCATCGATGCGTCCGGGTTGCGCGCGCTGCAAGCGAGCCGCCCGTTGATCATCATCGCCAACCATCCGTCGCTGCTCGACGCCGTGGTGTTGCTCGCGATGCTGCCGCACGCGGCCTGCGTGATGAAGGGCAGCTTGAAGCGCAATTTGTTTGTTGGCCCGATGACGCGGCTGTCCGGCTACGTGGACAACCGCGACCCGATGGCGCTGGTCAGGCGGGCTTGCGAAGAGCTCGACAGCGGGGCGCAAATCCTGCTGTTTCCTGAGGGTACCCGCACGCGCTTCGCGCCGATCAACCCCTTCGGCGAGGCTGCCGCATTGATCTCGTCACGCTCGGGCGTGGCGGTTCAAACTTTGCTCATTGAGTTTGACAAGCCCTATCTCGGCAAAGGCTGGTCGCTGTTTAAAAAGCCGTCGTTGCCGCTGCGCATCACCGTCAAACCTGGCGAGCGGTTTGACGCGCCCGAGAGTCGTCTGGCTCTGACCGGGAAGTTAGAATCGTATTATAGGGAAGTCTTGAAGACTTGACGTGTTACAGCGGTGCGGAAAGATGAAAGCGGGGAGTTTGATGTTGCGGCAAGTTATCGATGGGTTTTTATTGGCGCAAGGCAAGATCTCGCCTGAGCAGCTGGCTGATCCCAACATCAAAATGACCGATCTCGGCCTTGATTCTCTCGGCGTGGTCGAAATGCTGTTTGAGGTCGAAGACCGTTACGGCATTCATGTTGACGATGTGATGCAGTTGCAAAGCATGACGCTCAACGAAGTCGTCGCGCACATGGAGCGCATCGTGCGCGAGAAACACGGCGGCAAGCTTCCAGATATCACCCCTATCGACAAAGTCCTCGACTAGTTTGATGCAAGGTTTGCGACGCGTCTCGATTCGCGGAATCGGCATGGTGACTCCGCTGGGGTTGAACACCCCGGACAGTTTTGAAGCCGCTTTGCAGGGAAAAAGTGCAATTGCACCGGCTCCTCAATCCATCTCGACCTTGCTCCCCCATGCGCTGGCTGCCCAGGTTTCACCGGCTTTCGGTCTGGGACAAACCCGGGCCATTGCCGGGCTGGACCGGGCCACGCAGTTCACGTTGGTCGCCGTTCAGGAGGCATTGACCGACGCCGGCTTTGAAGCCACTGCCGCGCAAAAAGGCCGCACCGGCGTGTATGTCGGCATTGGCTTGGGTGGTGCCCACACCATCGAGGCTTTGTACACCCGGTTTTTTGAGCAGTTGCAGCGTGCTGCCATCGAGAACCGCGACCCCACCATCATTCATCCGCTGGCCATTCCCCGCATGATGGCCAACTCGGGAGCGGCTGCAGTGTCGATCCAGCACCAGTTGCGCGGCCAGAGCTTCACCTACAGCATCGCCTGCGCCTCGTCGGCCGTGGCCATCGGCGAGGCCTATCGTGCGCTCCGTCACGGCTACATCGACACCGCCATCGTCGTCGGCACCGAGGCCATGTTGACGCCCGGTTCTTACATCGCATGGAATGCGCTCCGCGTGATCGCCAAACCGCACGCCGACGGGCCTGAAGCCAGCTGCCGGCCTTTTGACTCAGCCCGCAATGGCTTCGTGCTCGGCGAAGGGGCCTGCGCGCTGGTGCTTCAGGCTGAAGGCGCTGACCCAACCTGCAGCCGGGTCGCCTACGCCGAGCTCTGCGGCTACGGCACGACTACCGACGGCGCGCACATCACGCTGCCATCGGCCGAGGGTCAAACTTTGGCGATGACCGCTGCACTTGCTGACTCCGGCCTGCAGCCTGAAGCTATTGGCTACATCAATGCGCACGGCACCGCCACCACGGCCGGTGACCTGATTGAAACCGAGTCAATCAAAGCCGCATTCGGTGCGCATGCCTGGCAACTGGCCATCAGCTCGACCAAGGCGGTGCATGGCCACCTGATTGGTGCCGGCGGCGCGCTTGAGCTCGCGCTGAGCGTGCTGGCGCTTCAGGCGGGTCGCATCCCGCCGACCGCGCATCTCGATAACCCCGACCCAGGCTGCGACCTCGACTTCGTGCCCAAGGTGGCGCGTGATGCGCCGACTTTGCAAGCCGTGATGTCCAACTCGTTTGCGTTCGGCGGCACCAACGTGTCGCTGATTGCGCGCCGCTTTGATCGTGCCGCTGGCTGATTGTGCTGGGCACCAAGCGCCAAGCCCTTGTCATGAAGTTGCGGTCTCGCCATCAACCCATGCAACGCAAATTTCAATCTTTTCTGGTGCTGTTCAGTCTTGCGGTGGCAGCCAGCGCTCACAGCGAAGAGTCCGACATCGCAGCGGGAACCGTTGCGCTCGGCATCGGCATGGCGGGCCTCAATTTTCCGGCCTACCGGGGCTCTGATCAGCGCAGCACCTGGTTGCTGCCAGTGCCTTATCTCGAATACAACGGCGAGTTTTTCAAAGCCGACCGCCAGGGTCTGCGCGGCCAGCTGTTTGATTCGCCGCGTGTGCAGCTGTCAATCAGCGCGTCGGGCTCGCCGCCGATTGACAGCGACGGCATTGAGCGACGGAGCGGCATGCCCACATTGAAGGCTTCGCTTGAAATCGGCCCGCAGCTCAGCGTGCTGCTCAGTGATCCGGCCGATTCGTCCATGACGCTGAAGCTGCGCCTGCCGCTGCGTCAGGGCATCACGCTGGAGCGTCGCCCGCAAGACATTGGCCTGATGTTTTCGCCCAACCTGAATCTGGACATCGCCAACCCGTGGGGCCTGCCACGCAGCAACCTCGGTTTTCTCGCTGGCCCAATCTTCACCAGCCAAAAACAAAACGATTATTTCTACAGCGTCGGCGCACCTTTTGCCAATGCCGACAGGCCAGCCTACCAGGCGCGCAGCGGCTACGCCGGCGCGCAGGCGCTGGTTTCATTGAGCCGCAAGATGGGTGACTGGTGGTTTGGCGCATTTGTGCGTTACGACAATTTGCATGGTGCGGTGTTTGACGGCAGCCCGCTGGTGGCCACGCGCAGCTATGTGACGGCGGGTGTGGCATTGAGTTATATTTTTGCCCGTTTTTGACATCACTGTGAGGGGAACTCATGGCTAGACGCGATTTGACAGTGGCTCCCGGCCTGGCCGCCGCCGCTGGTGACCTGCCAGCACCGCTTCGCGATTTCAGCTACCCGATGCATCTCGATGTTGAAGCCATTCAAGGCTTCATTCCACACCGGGGCGACATGCTGTTTGCACGGCAGCTGACGGTGCTTGCGCATGATCATTACACCGGCGAAGCCGCATGGCCCGCAGACTCCTTTGTCTTTCGTGGCCACTTCCCGGGCCAGCCGATTGTTCCGGGCGTGATGCTGGTCGAAGCCGCCGCGCAAATGGCCGGTGCCGGGCTGCGTGCCGGAGACCGTCGGGCACGCGCGGCATCGGTCGGCATGGTCGGCCTGCTGCTGGCGGTGCGCAAATGCTTTTTCCGCAGTCCGGTATCGCCCGGTTTGGTCGTGCATTTCGATCTGCAGACGCGGCAGGTGTCCGATGAGATGGTCAATGTCACCGGCGAAGTGACGAGCCAGCACGGCCGCGTCGCCAGCCTGGAGTTCGTCATCGCACAGGCGCCGGTCGAGCAAGTCATGAGCTACCTGTAGTGATCGCAGCCCCGCCGAGGGGCGCGGAGCTCGCGCCCTGGTATGACCTTTATTTCACCCGACTCATGCACCTCTGGTACGTCAAGGCTGCTGGCACGAGCGCGTTCATGGCGATCTTTTTTTACGGCTACTTTGCAGCGCTGAATGCGCCGGTACACCCGGTGACCGTCATGCCGACAACGCCGTTCGACGAGTGGGTCGTGTTCTGGCCACCGGCGTTCTACCTCTACGCCTCGCTGTGGGTGTACACCTCGCTGGTGCCGGCCTTGCAGCCTAATTTTTTGCGGCTGGTGGCCTATGGCTGCGCCATTGGCGCGCTGTGCCTGACGGGCTTGGCGCTCTTTACCTTTTTCCCGACGGCCGTGCCCTATGCGTCCGCGAGTTGGACGGCTGACCCGTCGCTGTCGCTGCTGCACAGTCTGGACGCGCCGGGCAATGCCTTCCCGTCGCTGCACGTGGCCACCGCGCTTTTTTCGGCGCTATGCCTGCACAAACTGCTGCACACCATGCCCAGCCCCGGCTGGCTCAAAGTGCTGAACTGGGTTTGGGGTGCGCTGATTGTTTATTCGACGCTGGCCATCAAGCAGCACGTGATGTGGGACGTGGTCGGCGGCATGGTGCTTGCGCTGGTTTTTGGCTGGCTTTACACGCGGCTCGAAAAGAGGCTAGGAGTCTGGGCGGCAGAAGGCGTCGAAGCGAAAAGCGACCGCAGCGAGGATAGTTTTTGACGATTTCGCAGCCGAATATCTGGATATTTGGCAAGAAAGCGGCGAAAAATAGACCGCTGCGGTCGCTTTGCAGCCGACGTTCCTTCTGCCGCCCAGACTCCTAGATCAGAGCGAGCGCGGTTGACGCTCAGCGCTTGCGCGACCGGCTCTTGCGCTCTTCATAGCGCCGCATCAAAGGCGTCACCGACAGGCCATGCGCCAGCACCGACGCCACCACCACCGCCAGCGTGATTGACAGCAGGCGCTCGGCCAGCGCTGGCTCAATCTCGTGGCTGATGGCGTAGAGCAGGTAGTAGAGAGAGCCGATACCGCGAATGCCGAACCAGGCGATCAGGCGGCGCTGCGGCCCGCGCACTGCCGTGCCCAGCAAACCGATGTACACGGCAGCCGGGCGAATCAGCAAAAACAGCAGCGGCACAAACCACAGCACCTCGGCGTTGAATTTCACAGTCGCCAGCAACACACCGACAGCCAGCACGATGCCGACTTCGGCAAAGCTCTCCAGCTGGGCATTGAAGCGTTCAACCTGGCCCATCATGTAGGCGGGCGCATCGGTGCCGGTGGCTTCAAGCTCGCTGTCGCTCAGCTCGGTCGGCGTTGCGGCCGGGGCCAGCGCGGCTTTCGGTAGCTTGTCGATGCGGCGCAGCGCCAGGCCGGCGGCAAACACCGCAAGAAAGCCGTAAGTCAGGGTGAGCAGCGACAGGCCATAGGTCAACGCAATCAGCCCGAGCGCGATGAATTCGTCCGAGCCCAGCGCTTCCCTGTGGCGCATTCGCAAATAGATGATGGCCCGCCCGACCAGCGTGCCGAGCGCATAACCCAGCGCCAGCCCGCCGGCCACCGCCCACAACACGTCGATGGCCCACCAGCGCCACAGCCCGTCGCCGAGGTCGTGCAAGCCCAGCAGCCCGAGACCGAGCATGACAAACGGAAACGCCGTGCCGTCATTCAGCCCGCCTTCGCCGGTCAGGCCAAAGCGCAGCCGGTCGCGATCACCATGGTTGGCGACCTGCACATCGGACGCCAGCACCGGGTCAGTTGGCGCAAGGATGGCACCGAGCAACACCGATGCGCCCAGCGACAGACCCATCAGAAAAACGCCCGCAGCGGCCACTGCCGCCACCGTGACCACCATGGAGACCGAGGCCAGCTGCAGCGGAATGCGCCAGCGCGCGTCCTTCAAAGGCAATTCAAGTTTCAGGCCGGCCGTGAACAGCGAGATCAGCACGGCAATTTCTGTCAGCCGTTCGAGCAGCGCGACATCGGTGATGGCGTCCAGCCGAACCAGTGACAAACCCATAGGCCCAATGGCCAACCCCACGCCGAGATAAAGCATGGCCGCGCTGACAGGCCAGCGCGACAGGGCCGAGCCAGTGAGCGTTTTGATGATCAGCAGCGCGCCGACGATCAGGCAGCCGAGGGTGAAGGGATCAATGTCAAACATGAGATTGAGATTGGGCGTAGAGCGGCTAACTGGCTGCAGGCTTTACCCGCCATGGCGCGGCAAACATGTCCAGATCAGCTGAAAAATGCGGGTTCTTCTTGAGAACACTTTGCCTTGTGCGCGGGGCTCGGGATGCCGCGTACTGGCGAAAACTTAAGACAAATCGCCGTTTTGTCCAATACGGACGGGCGCAAACAGCTATAAAAAACATAGCAATGAAGACAGTCTAGTGCAAACTGCGACGGCCTACCAGTCCACCAGACTGACGCCGATGCTCAGCGCCTTGCGCCTGCGGTTGTAGTCCACCAGACTGTCGCCGTAGCCGGTGAACAGCTGAAGGTGATAGCGCAGCCCGGCGTAGTTGGCGGTGCGGGTCGGGGCCAGCAGCCAGTCCACGCTGGCCGAGCCGCGCGCCTCTTTGCGCAGCGAGTGCCTGAAGGTCAAGCCGATGGTGTGGGCTTTGCTCAGTTGCCAGACTCCGACCCATTCACTGCGGCCGATGAAGCCTTGAATGCCGGGGTTTTCGTCGTCGCCCGCTTCGCCTACGCGCTCCCAGACACGGCCCTGCAGCCGCAAGCTCGATTCCTGACCGAGCACTTTTTCTGCCGCGCCGATCAGATAGGCCCGGTTCCAGCTGCGCGACAGCGGCAGTGTCTGGCCGTTGGACTGATGCACCAGCCCCAGCCCCGACAAGCGGTAATTCCAGCCGCCTGGCAGAGCAATCTGGTGCGGGTAGATGTAGAGCAACTCGGGCTCATGGTCCGTGGTGCGAAACGGCCGCGACAGTTGCGCGTTGAAAAGCTGCCAGTAGCTTTTTTGCGAATAGGCCACCCACAGCGAATCCTGGTCGCCGTCGTCGCCTGCTTCGCTTTTGAGCAAGCCTTTCGCAATCTTGGTGCGCACCGACAGTTGCAGCTTGGTCTCGCCGCGGTCGTAGCGCTCGGCCGTCAGCGCCGAGGCACCGGCAGCCGGGGAGCTGGGCTGGTTATTGACGGTGTTTGACGCCACCAAAGAGGCAACGAGCGGGCGAAAGCCGCGCAGAGTGAAGTTGTCGCAATCGGTGGCACGCTGCAATTCCCAAAATCGCGACAGCTCTGAATACCTGTCGTTGCGGCAACCAATCGCACTGCCGTCAGGCGCCTCGGTGTTCAGCGAAGGCAGCAACAACACCGGCATGGCCGGCTGGCCAGTCGCCGGGTTAGCCGGGGCTTGGGTGATCTCAGCCGCAGGCGTGTTGGTGGGCGTTTGCGAGGCGGCCCAATCCTGAAAGCATCTGAGCTGCGCTGCTGCGTCGCCACTGAGGGCCTGGCAGGTCTGCCAGCCGAGCGCCGTGGCCCGGCCGGATGCGGCACCGGCGGGTGGCGCGCTCTGGGCTGCGGCATGACCAGGGCCGTACAGACCAAGGGCGAATGCGCAGGCTGCGGCGGTGAAATTCAGTCTGGTAAGGCGTAGCAGCTGCGTGCCAACGGGCAAGAGTTGATGACGGGGCCGGCTTGAGGCCGGGCGGTGTTGTGGGGTCATGAGGCGGGTCTCGTTGTTCAGGTGAGGGCTGGGCTCGCGTCAAGGCTGCCGCGTCAGGCGAAACGCCAGCTCGGGCGCGCCGCCCGGGGCGGTTTTGCTGGTGTCTTTCCAGACGCCGAGAAATTCCCGGCCACATGAGCCTTCAACCATTTCGGCGTTCCAGGTGCCGGTGATGCTGATGCGGTCTGATGATTCATCAAGCACCAGCACGCCGTCATCCAGGTCGCCCGCCAGTGCGGCGCTGGCCGCGTGGGCCAGGGGCGCGCCTGCGTCAGAGATCATCTCGCGGCCCACCGTGCCAGCCAGACTGTCTGAAAATTCGGCATGACGTTCAAGCAGCACGGTGGCGCGCGCGGGCAGACCGGGCGGCGGGTTGCTGAATTGCGCCGTCCAGCGGCCAAACAAGTGCCCGGCTTTCATTTCGGCTGGCGGCGGGCAGCGATGGGCGGCGGCTCCTTGCGCCAGTGCGGAGTTGCCGAGCGCCGCAGCGAGCAGCAGCGTCAAAATGGCGGATGGAATGGTGTACGGGCACATTGCTAAAGCCTCGACGAAATTGCAAATGTAGAAAAGCGAAAAGTTTGTCTGCAGCAGCGATCTGAGGCGCGAAGCCTGACCTTATGCTAACTTCCGCGCTTCCCGGGGATTCAACGCGGCTCAAGCGCCGCAGCGGCCAGCGCATCTGCCGACTTTTTAGCGAACTCGGCCCGCAGCGCCCTGATTTTCTCGCGCGGGTCTTCACGTACTGTGGCCTTGTCCAGCGCCATTTCAGCAATGAAGCGGCTCGGAATGCCGGCCACCATTTCGCGGCCCTTTTTGCGCTTCTTCAGCCAGTTCACTGCCAGGGTACGCTGCGCACGCGTGATGCCCACATACATCAGCCGGCGCTCTTCCTGCAAGCGCAGCGCGATGGCGTCGGTGTTGCTGCCGTCGTCGTCTTCGAGCTTGAAGGGCAGCAGCCCCTCATTGACGCCCGCCAGCACCACGTGCGGCCATTCGAGCCCCTTGGCTGCGTGCAATGTCGAGAGCGTCACCACGTCGCGCTCGGTTTCTCGCTCGTTGATGGTGGACAGCAGCGCAATCGTTTGCACCACTTCGAGCAGCGTTTTCTTTTCGGTTTCCAGCGATATGCCCGCGACGCTGGCTGTTTCGTCGGTGTCGCCGCCGCAGCGTGCTGCCATCCAGTCGCAAAAGTCCATCACATTGGCCCAGCGCGCAGCGGCGAGTTTTTCGCTGTCTTCGCCGTCGTACAAATGCTTTTCATAGCCGATGTCCTTGAGCCATTCGGTCAGAAACGTTCGCGCGTCTTCGGCGCCCACCGTGCGGCGGGCGCGGTATTCGAGGTCGTTCAGGTAGCGGCCAAATTCGGTCAGCGAGCCGATGGCTTTGGCCGGGATCGCCGAGCCCAGCGAGTGGCTGAACAG
>JANOOO010000189.1:0-3034 GCA_031421375.1 Polaromonas sp. | reverse complement strand
CCCTTGAAACGCGGGTCGGTGTCGGGGAAGTGCCGCCCGATGTCGCCGAGCGCTGCCGCGCCGAGCAGCGCGTCAATGATGGCGTGCAGCAGCACGTCGGCGTCGGAATGGCCGAGCAAACCGAGCGGGTGCGCGATCTCGACCCCACCGATGATGAGCTTGCGGCCTTGGGCCAGCTGGTGCGTGTCCCAGCCCTGGCCGATGCGAAATGAGAACGGGTCGGGCGACTTCGGAGTGGCCGATTTAATGGGGTCTGGTATCAAAACTTTCTTTCAGAATTTCAGGCGCAAACGCCTGGCCCGGACGCAATGGTTGCGGCGTTGGCCGACCCCCCGCGCGCCAGCAAAATCGCCCCGGCCAGCGCGAAATCTTCCGGGTAGGTGACTTTGAAGTTCTCGGCACTGCTTGCTACCAGCAATGGCCGCAAGCCCATCGCCTCCATCGCAGACGACTCATCCGTGACTGCATTGCCCGCCAACTTCAACGCCGTCATCAAGGGGCCGAGCCGAAACATTTGCGGCGTTTGCGCCAGCCATTTGTCAGACCGATCAAGCGTGGCGGCTACGCGGCCGTCGCAGCCAACTTTCAGGGTATCAGGCACGCGGTGCGCGAGCAGCCCGCCGACAACATCTGCCGCACAGGCGTCAATCAGCGCATTAATTTGCGCCGGGGTAATCAGGCAGCGCGCCGCGTCGTGAACCAGCACCCAATCCTGCGCCTCGGCACCCGCATGTTGCAGCGCGGCGAGGCCATTGAGCACGCTGGCGGCGCGGCTGGCCCCGCCATTGCGGCATACCGTGAAAGTCGTGGGTTTGAGATCAAAAAAACAATCGCCAGTGGCCACTACGACCAGGGTGCCCGAGAGACGTGTCACTTTTGAGAAGGACGCCAGCGTATGAAACACCAGGCTTTGGCCAGCGATCATGCGGTATTGCTTCGCCGCCGCAGCGCCTGCATGCGGCGAATCAGGTAAAGCCCGGCTGCCCTGCCCGGCGCACGGAATCAACGCAAAAAACCGGCCCGGCGCAAAGGCCGCAGCAGGCGTGGGCGAGGGCTTGGCGCTGGTGATCTTCATCGGGGCATCATAAATTCTAAAATCAGACCTTCGCCTCTCGCTGCCACCCTGCACCCTTCCACTTTCAGACGGATTTCGCCCCGTCCCCTTCATGCAACTGCCCGCGCTCGCTCTTGGTAAACGCTACACCCTGCCGCAACCGCCCGGCTCGGCCGACGCGCTGATGCTGGCCCAGCTGGCCCGGCGCGAGAAAGCCGCTGGCAAGCTCACCGCCATCGTCACCGCAGACGCGACCACCGCGCAGCGCCTGATGGACGAGCTCGCGTTTTTCGAGCCCGACCTGCGCTGCGCGCTGTTCCCCGACTGGGAGACGCTGCCCTACGACACCTTCTCGCCGCACCAGGATTTGATCAGCGAGCGGCTGGCCACGCTGTGGCGCATTCAGCAGCGGAATAAGGAAACCGGTGCCGACGTGGTGATCGTCCCGGCCACCACCGCGCTGTACCGGCTCGCCCCGCCGGCTTTTCTGGCCGGCTACACCTTTGAGTTCAAAGTCAAGCAAAAACTCGACGAAGCCCGCCTGAAAGCGCAGCTCACGCTGGCCGGCTACGGCCATGTGATGCAGGTCGTCAGCCCCGGCGAATACGCGGTGCGCGGCGGGCTGATCGACCTGTTCCCAATGGGCTCGCTGGTGCCCTTTCGCGTTGATTTGTTTGACGACGAGATTGACTCGATCCGCACCTTCGACCCCGACAGCCAGCGCAGTCTGTACCCGGTGCCCGAAGTGCGCCTGCTGCCCGGCCGCGAGTTCCCGATGGACGACGCGGCGCGCACGCGCTTTCGCAAACGCTGGCGCGAGTTGTTAGAGGGCGACCCGACGCGCAGCCGCATTTACAAAGACATCGGCAATGGCGTGGCGAGTTCGGGAATTGAGTACTACTTGCCGCTGTTTTTTGACGAGACTGCGACGGTTTTTGACTATTTGGGTAGCGCGGCGACCGTGGTGCTGCACGGCGACCTGGAGCCTGCCTTTGCGCGTTTCTGGCAGGACACGAAGGACCGCTACCGGCTGGTTCGCGATGCGCCGGATCGGCCCGCGCTGCCGCCGGAGTCGCTGTTTTTGACTGCCGAGCAGTTTTACTCGCGGGCCAATGGGTATGCGCAGCTGGCGTTGAAGTCGGGGAGCCCTCACCCTAACCCTCTCCCGGAGGGAGAGGGAAAAACAGCAGACTCCCCGGATTTACTCCCTCACCCCCCGGGAGAGGGCGGGGGTGAGGGCTCCCTGTATGCGGAGTTCAACCCCCTGCCCGCGATGGCCGTGGTCCGCGGTGCCGAAGACCCGCTCGCCCGCCTCAAAACCCACATCAAAAACACGCCGCAGCGCGTCCTGCTGCTCGCCGAAAGCGACGGCCGGCGCGAGAGCCTGCTCGACTTTCTGCGCGCCAGCCATGTCAGCCCGCCGGCCTTCGACTCACTCGAAGACTTCCAGACCAGCACTGAACAACTCGGCATCGCCACCGCCGCACTGAACACCGGCTTCAGCTGGCTTGAAGCCGGCATCGACTTCATCACCGAAACCGAGCTGTTCGCGGCCGGCGTCAGCACGCGCCGCCGCAGTAAAAAGCAGGAACAGGTCAGTGACGTTGAAGCGCTGATCAAAGACCTGTCCGAACTCAACGTCGGCGACCCGGTGGTACACAGCGCGCACGGCATCGGCCGCTACAAGGGCCTGGTCAACCTCGACCTCGGCAACGACAAAAATGCCGACGGCAGCCCGGCCGTACAAGAGTTTTTGCACCTTGAATACGCTGACAAAGCCACGCTCTACGTGCCGGTCAGCCAGTTGCACCTCATCAGCCGCTACACCGGCGTCGCCGCTGAAGACGCACCGCTGCACCGCCTGGGCAGCGGCCAGTGGGAAAAGGCCAAGCGCAAGGCTGCCGAACAGGTGCGCGACTCGGCCGCCGAATTGCTCAACATTTACGCCCGGCGCGCCGCTAGAGAAGGCCACGCCTTCCG
>JANOOO010000188.1:0-14389 GCA_031421375.1 Polaromonas sp. | reverse complement strand
CTGATGGTGTCAAAGCGCGGGTGCGCGTCTGCCCTTAGCGCCTTGTACAAGCTCTCTCGCCCGATACCGGCGTCTTTGGCAATCTGCGCCATGCCGCGCGCCTTGGCAATATGGCCCAGGGCAGAAGCCAGCTCACCGTCGTCACCGTCGGTCAGCACTTGCGACAGATACTCGGCGACGGCTTCATCGCTGTCCAGATAGGCCGCCATGTCGAAAATGGGCAAGCTGACGATCTTCAGTTTTTTGGTCATAGTGCGTTTACTACTCACGAGTTGTCGACACCTATTTCAAGGCGATGCCATTCGCATGGCGGGCTTTGGCCCGCTAATTGGTGTCGGAAAGAAGCGCTTGCCACCATCCATAGTGCGGGGAGCTTTTCTTAAGTTGAAATGGGCCAAGCACGGTCACACGGCGGATGATTTCTGGCAGGCGATGCCGCTGTGCAGGATTTGCATTCACCCATGCAATGAGAACTTCCGGCGTCCCCATCGTCTGAACTGTAGTGAGCCCGCTCGCAACGCGAACAGCAGGTCGGTCGTCTGTTAACAAGATGAGTCCGCGATGAAGAGCAAGCGACATGGCTTGCGCCTCGCCATCGTCGAGCTCCAACGCAAATTCGACAAACGAAGCATTTTCTTTCTCCCCATCGAGCGACAGAACGTACAAATTCCCGTCGGCAATGACAGCTTCAGGGTTCAGCGTGACCTTGATAGGGTCACCGTTGGGGTCGAAATTCCGCACAAACAGTGCCTCTTTCAGAGCCGTATCTCCAATGCTCCAAGACGTGCCGAAGTTTTGTAATTCTTTGAGGCCACCCCAACCGCAGTGAAGATTGACGAGTGCACAGGCATCCAGAATGAAGTGACTCATGCGCTCACCGAACCATAAGCAGCGAGTCCGTCAAATTCACGCTAAATCTCTCTGAAATGCCATCTTCGTCAGCCTGAACCTCGGCACATCGGTAAGCAATCTCACGCGCATCGACTAGTGAGCAACGAAGCAACTTGGCAAGCGTTCCTGTACTTATTTTTTCCAAGGTCCATGCTTGGACCGCCAGCAGTTTATAGCGGTCGGGAAAGGTGTCAACGGAATCGGCATCGGGTTGATCGTGTACTCCTGCCTCGCGCTTGAGCTCCTTGACCGCCACCCCCGCCTCCTTGATGGAGTCCCAACTCCCACGCCCGATCAAAGTCAGGGATTCCAGTCGCAGCGTCATTGCCATCAACGACACGGCGTAATAGTCCGCCATCCTGCAAAGATCGCCAACGTTGAAATCGCTTTTTCGCTCGACTTCCTCGTAAAACCGCCGCTGAACGCCGGCCTCAGGCATCAGGAACGCCGCCGCAAATGCGTCGGCAAACCTCTCGTTTTCGGGCTTGCGTTGCATCGGGCGTAAGTAGTCCACACCGGGTTTGTCGCGGTCCAGCAGAAAGTGCCCGTACTCGTGAGCCGTCGTCCAACGCCGCCGCTCTTTCGGATGCATCTTGTTGATGAGAACGCAGTAGCCGAAGTCAGGCACAAAGACATAAAGCCCAGCCAATTTTGATGGCAGTGCATCCAAAAAAACGTGGACACCGACGTCCTCCAGAACTTCGCGCAACGTGTAGATCGGCAAATGCGCGCCAAGATTGAGCCGCGAACGTTCTTCTTGCGCGCAGTGCTCGGCAAATCGCTCAACGGGCATCACCATCGCCCGAATGCGCGGAGGAAAGTTCGTAACCGGCTTGGCGTCGAGCTTGTTTTCAAGAAACAGGTAATCGTCAACAAAGCCGGTGAGCTTGGCGATTGCGATTTCCAAGCCATCTTGATCTTCGGCATTGCCGTTAAAAGCCGAACGAAGATGCGGCTGTAGCTTGGGTGGCTGCGTTTCCTGTCTCAACAGGGTGTTCACAGACGTCCTATACAGCGTTGCAAGCCGCACCAGTTCCTCTGGACGCGGTCGCCGCGTCGCCTTCTCAATCGCAATGAAGGTCGGGCGGCTCATGTCGAGATGAGCAGCGGCTGCGTCCTGGGTAATACCGGCGCTCTTGCGTGCGGCTAAAAGCCGTTCAGCCAATGCCGAAAGGTCGGTGTTGTCGTAGTTCATGAAACGTTTCTTAAAAAATCGAAGGACGAGTTCTAGAGGGTTACGCCAGGGCTTTTTCAAAGCGCTGTGCGCTCAGATGGCCTAGCGTGCTGACAACCTCTTTGGCGTGGCGGTACTGAAGCGCAGCGATTGGCGCATGTTGGTCCGGCGGTACGTGCGTTCCGCTGAGGTGCCAATGAAGGCGACGGCGTACCGCATCATCGTCTGATAGCCAGGCTTCAGCGTCGTCGAGGTAGCAACGAAGGTAGGCGGCATTGATCGGCGTAAGCGATTGGCCTGCGACTAATTCAAGACTGTACTGGCCGCTAACCGGTTCGGAAATACTTGCCGCAGCAAAGGCTTGTCGGCGTTCGATGCAGCCAGGGCATTGACCACAGTGTCTAGCGTTGCGCTCGCGCCAAGAGGTGTGCACGCAGGACCTAGACAACTGCGCCCACGTATCCAAACCGCATTTCTTGAGCGGAGCAAGCATCTCAGCCTTAGTCCAAGTCGCAAAAGGTAGCGAGTAGCGGACGGGATTTTCTGCCACAGCGGAAGCCAGATGGCCCATCAGCTTGAGGAAAGTGGGATGCGCACCTCGGGTTGCCAAGCCGCCAATCAGCATCCCTGGCATTAAAGGAAGATTAATTGCGCCTACGCCGTTTTCAAAGATATCAATTTCTTCGATCTCGCAGATTTGTGCCGCGACGGCTGCCGCAGCGCAAAACAAAAATGCTCGGCTGCGCTGCGATCCCTCTTGCTGACGCATCCGTTTGCTTGCAGACCCACCAATCAAATGCGCAATCAAAGTCGAGTGCAGTTGCAGGGGACTAGCGGTGAGTTGACTGAGTTGCCGAATTTGGTCAACACAGCGACGTCTTAACCCGCTTTGATGTCCTACGGTCACAAGCAGATAGTCATTTACCCCCGTCAGGACGCGGTTCGCAAGACCGGCGGCGGAGTCAAGGCCACCGCTGTAAAGCGCAAGGCGGCGAGGTTTCTGCGTCAATGGCAAGTCCAGTGCTTCCTGTTGTGGTGCCGACATGGCAAGGGCTTGTTCAAAAGTCACTGTCCAGTTTTCGTCGCTTAGAAAACTCAGAATTTCTTCTATAACGTCAGTGATATCAGCTCGCTGCCAAAAAGCAAAATCTTGCACTGCAAAGCACAAGCGAAACGATCGAATACCGATGTCGTTGCCCGCGCAAGCCTTGCGCTTTACAGCGCGATCCGCTGCGTATACCCCAGCCGCAATGTTCAGAAAGTCCATCCCTCGCGCGCTGGGGCGGGTCGGCAAACTCCGCCATCGCACATCAGCCAGCAGGCGCAGGTCTTGCTCTAAATCGCCTCTGATGTGAATTCGATCCGGCGTGGCGTGGATGGAAAGCGATTTAGTACGGCTGGTGGACATGATTGCTGCCTCCCTTTCGTATGGCGAGTGGCGCGAGCACCAAGGCACTTGCCGATATTGGCGTTCGATCTCGGCTTACCGCCTTGAACCGCTGAACAGGTTCTCCTTTTAGCGATGCTTCTATGACGGCAGCCAAGCTGCTTCGGCGACCTGAAAATTCTTGTTCCAAAGCGCTTCGCAGCGCTTGAAGCCGACCGCTGTCTTGGAAGCAGCCGTTACCGTTGGCGATCAGTATGGTCTTGCTCATTAGCCCATCTATCAGCATGTCCGCTGCACAACGGGCAATGCTTGCGCTATCTTTTGCTGACGCTGCCCATGCTGCGTCGCGCGCAATCCGGGCGAGTTGCTGATCTTGAAACATGCTGACTGCAGCCCGCATTGCCGCGGGGCGCCGATCGACTGCCTGAAAGACCGACAGCAGCGTTTGGCCCTTTCGAAGTGACGACTGGAGTACAGCCTGAAGGTTGTCGGCCACGCACTGGGCCATGGCGGAGATGGACAAGTCTGGCTTTGCCAATGCCGCACGGGTGGGTTTCCAGCGGCGACCACCTAGGTCAAGGATTTCGTTTTCTGCCATACCAATCCTCGTTTATCGATTGCTGGGAGCTTAAATCACATCCTTAACAATGTCAAATTATGGTTTGTAATATTGTAAATATATAAAGTTTTATGTCGCGGGAGTCGGCGCTCGGTAGCTCGTAGCCTATTCCGAGGCGCATCGCGTCATAAGTAAATATCTTTCTTGTGTACTGTGGCCGTCACCGACTTTGCATTGCCAATGCTCGGGGCAGGCCTCGCACTGATGCATCCAACGTTCGTCCAGCTCATGCCTTTCTGGGCTGGACTCAACGGTAAAATCGGACCTTAGCTCAATTAACACAAGCGCAGACAGCTATTAAATTAGTAGCATGACAGCCTGACAACTTGCACTTGGTCCTCAGCGCCGCAACGCCTCAAACGCCCAGCTCCGCATCGCCAGCAGCAGCGTGTAGACCTCGCGGTCCTTGGCGGCGAGCTTGGTGGGCCTGGTGCTGCTGGACAAAGTTTTGCTCAACGCGCTGCGTGCGTTCCAGAAACGAGGGCGCCAGGCTGCGGTTGATGGCGCCCCTCACTCCGTCTGCCGGCGCCTTTGCGCATCAACCCGGCCTACAGCCCAGCTAATACTTGCGCAAGCAGCTATAAATGTTATAGCAACTTTCTACAGGCACACGATCCGGCGCGTTCAAGTCCCAATCACCCCACCATCGTTCTTGCGAACCACCACCGTGGCCGAGCGCGGGCGACCCGCAGCGTTTTGATCCGGCCAGTTGCTGAACTTGCGCGGCGCGGCGGCTTCGCTGCGCTCGCTTGGGCTTTCACCGGGGTGCTGGATATTGAGGAACATTGTGCGGCCGTCTGGCGTGCTGGTGGCGCCGGTGATCTCGCAGCCGACCGGGCCGACGAGAAAGCGCCGAGTCTCGCCGGTGCGCGGGTCGGCGGCCAGCATGGCGTTGTTGCCCATGCGTTGCAGGTCGCCTTTGCCCATCGCGCTGGTGGACATGTCGGTCTGCACCCACATCACGCCGCGTCCATCGACCCACAGGCCGTCCGGGCAGCCGAACATGTCGCCTTTCACATTGCCTTTGGCCTCGGCGCGGGTGTTGGCCGGGTCGCCGGCCAGGATGAAGTGCATCCATTGAAATGCGGTGTTGTCGAAGTCGCCGTCTTCCTTCCAGCGAATGATGTGGCCCATCGTGTTGTTGGCGCGCGGATTGGCGGCATCCACTGCGGGCAGTTTGTCACCGCCACGGTTGCTGTTGTTGGTCAGCGTTGCGTAGACCCAGCCTTGCTGGTCAACGGCGATCCACTCGGGGCGGTCCATCTTGGTGGCGCCCAGCAGGTCGCTGGCCTGGCGCGTCTTGATCAGCAGCTCGCCTTGGTCAGCAAAACCGTTGGCAGCCGTCAACGGGCCCTGGCCGTGCGTCAGCGCAATCCAGCGGCCCCGGCCATCGGCGTCAAAGCGCGCGACATACAGCGTACCGTGGTCCAGCAGTTCGGCGTTGGCCGCCGCACCGCCGGGCTTGATCGCATCACGGCTGACGAATTTGTAGATGTATTCAAAGCGCGCGTCTTCGCCCGAATAGACCACCGCGCGATTGGTTTTGGTCACGGCCACGGTCGCGCCTTCGTGCGCGCCGCGGCCCAGCGCGGTGCGCTTGACGGGCGTGCTGCTGGGGTTGAACGGATCGATCTCGACGATCCAGCCGAAGCGGTTCGGCTCGTTGGGGTTTTTCACCGCGTCAAAGCGCTCGTCATGCTCGTGCCAGCGGTAGCCGGCCGGCGCGCCCTTGCGCAGGCCCCAGCGCTGCTCGTGCGGGCTGGGCTGGTCGGGGCCGTTGAAGTAGTTGATGAAGTTTTCTTCGCTGGTGAGGTAAGTGCCCCACGGCGTGATGCCGCTGGCGCAGTTGTTCAGCGTGCCAAGCGGGCGCATGCCAGCGCTGTCGGCGGCGGTCTTCAGCATCGCGTGTCCGGCGGCAGGGCCGGCAAAGGCCATCGGCGTGTTGGCCGTGATGCGGCGCGCCCACGGCGACGGCTTGACGACCTGCCACTTGCCGCCTTTTTGCTCGACTTCGATCACCGACACGCCATGCGCGGCCTGCGCCTTGCGCACTTTTTGCGCGTTCCAGGTGATCATGCCGTCGGTGTGCAGCAGGCCGTCGTCCGAATACTCATGGTTCATGACCAGCAGGCCCGACGTGCTGCCGTTCTGCGGGTAGAAGTGAATGCCGTCGTGGTGCATGCCCATCTGCACCTCCTGCTCGGCAGCCGTGTTGCTGGCGTCCATTTTGAAAGCCGGGTTTTCGCCAGACACGCCGACCGCCTCGCCCCACGGCGCGATGACCTGGTAGCTGTAGCCTTCGGGGACGGTGATGGTGTCGGCCGTCGAGACCGGCACGCTCTTGAAGCTTAAGGTGGTGTTGCCCGCACCCAGCGCTGCGCAGCCGCCGAGCGAGCCGACGGCCAGCGGGGCAAACAGGCCACCGATCAGCGCGCCCAGCCCGCCGCGCAGCACGGTGCGGCGGCGAGGGTCTGAAACCTCGTGAATGTTCCGGTTCAGCGAGTCATTGCTGTCTTCCATCAGTGAGAAATCTTTGGCCATGTTTGTCCTTGAAGGTCATTGCAATGACCGATATCGTTGCCGGGCAATGTGACGAATCGGTGACGCCGCGAATTTCGGCAGGGTCTGATTCAAGCCCGGTTCCCGGTTCCCGATTCAACTTCAATTTGCTGCGAGGCACAACGCCGGTATCGAGAGCGGCGAACGACCGTTCGTCAGTCAGTCGCTTTCAAAAACAGAGCCTCTTGCGCCCGTCCCTGCTGGATCAAATGCCTATTTGACCCTCAACGCAGCCTTTTTTTCGGCCCTACTGCTTCGCATCCGCAGGCGCAGCCTCCCCGGACCGCTGCTCGCTGCTGCGCGCCCGGCGCTCGACCCGGGTGATCTTCGGGTCGGCCCAGCTGCCATCGATATGAAACTCCTGCGTTGCGGCTTCCATCAGCGGGCGGCGCAAAAAGAGCTGGGCTAAAAATGTGCCCAGGCCGACGGCGGGGTTGATGACAGTGGCGATCAGCGAGGCGGTGCCGGCGTTGATCTCGGGCACGACGATGACGCGCAGGTCTTGCGTCTCGCGGGCGATGTCGGCGCTGCCGTCCATCAGCACGGCAGCGGTAAGGCCGCGCATTTGCAGGTTGTTGGTTTGTGCCGTGCCCCGGGCGATCGTGACGTCGCCGCGTACGAAGTCGAAGGCGAAACCTTCGGAGAACACGTCGCGGAAGTCGAGTGTGAGGCGGCGTGGCAAGGACTGCAAACTGAGCACGCCAAGCAGCTTGGCGATGCCGGGGTCGGCCTTGACGAACTGGCCCGCCTCGACGTTGACGTTGAACTGCCCGCTTAAGGTGGGCACGTCCAGATCGAGCGGCGAGCCGGCCCAGTCGATCTGGCCTTCGAGCTTGCCTTTGCCGCGCCGCACCACGCCATCCATGCCGAAGCGCTTGAGCAGCTCGCCCGAATCGGCGATGTCGAGCGTGAAGACCATGGCGGTGCGCCTGCGATCTGCGGCGGCTGCGGTAGTGGCGAGCGGGGCCGGAGCCCAGTTGCCGGTTGCGTTGAACACGGCTTCGGGCAGCGTGACCTTGAGTTTGCTCAGCCGCCATTCGCGCCCGCCGCCCGCTGCGCTCGCGCTGCGGTTGACGGCCTCGATCTCGACACGACCTAGCTTTTTGCCGCGCAGCTCGAAGTCATCGACAACGATGTCGAGCGCCGGAATGTCGGCGGGTTGCTGTGGCTTCGGGGTCAGCAGATTTTCGACCTCGGCAGCGGCACCGGGTGCCAGGCGCAATCGGCTCAAGCGCGCCAGCACACGCGCACCGCCTGCGCCGCCGGGCTCGCGGTATTCGACATTGCCGGCCAGCTCGCTCGCCTCAACGTTGACACGCCAGACGGCGGCCTCGCGCGTGCCGCTGGCAACGACGCTGGTCAATTGCCGACCCTGAAGTTTGAGCTCGCCGGTGCGCAGGCTGAGCGCGGTGGGCAAATAGGGCTGCAGATCAGAGGCTGCGTCGGCGCCAGCGGCTGTGCCGACCGCAGCCGGGGCGGTCGTGGGTGCAGCGCCCCCGGCCAGCGCCTGCCACGCATCAACGTCGAGGCGCGGCAGGTTGACAAACGCCGTGACACCACGCTCCGGCACAGGCGCGGCCTCACCCGTCCCGGCCCCGGCCCCGAACGTGATCATGCCGCGCAGCACGCGCGGCTGCGCGCCGCTCAGGTCACGCAAATAACGCAGTTGCGCCACGTTGCCCAGGCTGAATTCCAGCCGGTCTTGCAGGGGCCGCCCCGCCGTCGGCGATTCAGCGACCAGCGTGTTGTCGAATTTCATCGGCAGATCGGCGTCAGCCGGCTTGCCGAGCGGTGCAGGCAAATTGAGAGCCAGACCGCGCAGGCTGCTGGCCACGGTAACTTCGGCCTGGCCCTGGCGAAAGCCGAGCGTGGCGCTGTAGCCGGTGCTGCCGCTAGCATGCTGGGCCAGGCGCGGCACCCAGGGCAAGTCGTTTAACTGGCGCAGCGCGTCAGCGGTGATCTGGCCCTGACCCTTGAAAAACACGGCAGCCTCCGCACTGCCGGGTGCAGCGTCAGCGCGCAGCCCGCCATCAAAGCGCAGCTCGCCGCCGAGCACGCGCGCCTCGGCCCCAGTCACGGTGAAGCCGCGCTCGGTGATGGCAATGGCCCCCTTCAAGTCGGCCAGCGTCGGCGTGCCGGGCCAGAACAACACGTCGTTGCCGGGCAGTGTCACGCTGCCTTCGACCCGCGACTTGTCAATGTCGTTGATCGGCAGGCTGAACTTGAAGCGGTAGTCGGCCACGCCCGAAGCGACGGTTTTGACAAGCGATTTGTTGGTGATGCCGGCCAGCGGCGAGGTGTTGACGAAGGCCAACGCCTCGGCAAGCGGGCCGCGCACTTCGGTCTGCAGCTCGACTGTGGCGGCGCGCAGCATGTCGGGGATCACCGCATCGGCGCGCAGCAATTGCAGGCCGGGCAGGCTAGTGACCTTGCCACTGGCACGACTGACTTTCAGCGATGCGTTGGCAATCAGCAGTTCGCCGCTCAAATCCGTCAAGGCCGGCCAGGGCAGCGCGCCTGCAGGTTGCAGGTAGGCCGGCACATAAGCCAGCTGGCCCTGGCGGATGCTGGCCGACACACGGAGCTCGCCGCGTTGCGGGTTGGCAAACGGGATGTCGGCCACGTTGCCCTTGACCTTGAATTTCACGTCGCTGGCATGGCCCGCAACGACGGCTTCACGCACATAGTGGCGGGCGGGCTCGGGCAGCACCAGCGGCAAATAGCGATGCACGCGTGCGCCGTTGACCCGGTTCAAGCTGCCGGTCAGGTCGATCACGCCCAGTTCATGTGCGTGGGCTGCTTCGCGGCTGCTGCCGGTTATCGGGGCCGCGCGTTGCCAGTTCAGGCTGGCCTGGCCTTCCCCGTCGGCATTGGCAAAGCGCAGATTGCGTAGCTGCAGTTCAAAGCCCCGCTCGACTGGCAGCGATTGCGATTGCGCGGCGGTATCAAGGCGTTTGGCAGCTGCGGATGGCGCGAGGTGCTTCCACGTTGCGTCGGTGGTCAGCCGCTCGAAGGGCACTCTGGCTTCGTCGAATACGCCGGGGAAATCGAGTGCGCCGCCCGCAATGGAGATGCTGGCCTTGCCGCCGCCCTGCGTCAGGTCGAAGTCGATGGTGGCGGCTTCAATGCCAGGGCGGCCCGGGCTGGCCAGCGTGGCCGGGGTCAGGGCCGCAGCGGGCGCGGGCTTGCCTGCGGGCGCAGGCGCTGCAGGCAGCTCGGTGCCGGGCAGCGCCCAGCTTGGCGCGCTGGCCAGCCGCAATCCGCTGACCCGTCCCGACGCCGTATAGCTGACAGGCGCAGCGAGCGGGCCGGTCCAGCGCGCCTTCAGTGTTTCGACCAGCCCAGCCGGTGCCAGCGATTCGATCAGCGCCTGGCTACGTACCGGCAGCGGCAGTCGGCTGGCGATGTGCCGGATGGCGGCCAGATCGAGCTGGTCGGCGGTGAGGCTGGATTGTTCAGGCGCAGCTGCGCTGGCATCGCTGTGCGTGACTGCCAGGTTGCCGCCCGTCCAGACCAGGCCGTCGGCAAGCTGGAACTTCAGGCTTTCAGTGGCCGCATCAAAACCGCCCGCGCGCCGCGCACCCTTGAGCCGCGCCGCCACGTTTGCAAAAGCCAGCGGCTGCAGGCCGGGGCCGATTTGCAGCGTCAAGCCTTCAAGGGCCACGTCAACCTCACCAGCCACCACGCGGCCACGCGCCACGTCAAGCCACGCGCGCAACGCACCCCGACCGCCGTCGAAGCGCCAGCCAGGCTGGTCTGGCAACTTGCCCGCCGGTCGCTGCAGCGCCGCAATATAGGGCAGGGCCACGGGCAACTCGGCCCGATCCGATTCGGCATAGAGCTGCCCCGACCACTGATCGACGTCGCCGCTGCGCAGCGACAAAAGCGGCCGACTGAAGTTGCCGCGCAAATTGATGCGCGCGCCCCACTCAGGTGGCGGCGTGGCGTCCAGCCGCAGCGCGTGCCGACGCGCCGAATTGCGCAGCGTCCAGTCCACGTCGGTAAACACCAGCGGCGCGGTGCCGGCAAGCTCGTCGGTCCAACGCACGGTGCCGCTGCGAATCAGCAGCTCGGGTTGTGAGAAAAGCCAGTCGGCGACATCACCAGGGCCTCTGGCTTTGCCCTGCGACAGCAGCACACCGCCGACATACAGCTTGCCGTCAGCGCTGCGGCGCACGGCGAGCTCGGGCTGCTCCAGCAGCAGCTGGTCAAAGCCCAGCCGCCACAGCGACGTTGCCGACACGCTGGCCTGCAAGCGCGGCAAGCGCAGCGCGGTTTCGCCGCTGCTGCCCTGCAAAGTCACTTCGCGCAACTCGAACGACGGAAACACGCCGTTGGCGTAAGCACTGACTGCGCCAATTCGCACCGGCACGCCGATTGCTGCGCTGGCACGGCGTTCCAGGGCCGGACGAAAATCGTCGATACGCGGCACAATCCAGCCATGAAGCAGCCCCAGCGCCAGCGCCAGCAGCAGCCACGCAGCAAGAGTCAGCCACAGCAAAATTCGCATGATTGAGGCGAACATGCGCAAGCGCCTGGACGGCAACGCCGATACCCAGGCGGTCAGCGGCGGGACGGGAGAACGGGCAGGCTGCATCGGCCAATGAATTATGACTGTCACCTTCTTTGTTGCATGCGCGTCAGACCATAAGCTGATGAGACTTATTGGGCAACTCGGCGCGCCTTTAATCAACGGTGCGAGGCGATGACAAGCAGCCAGGCGCAGGCCAGCGCCACAGCTACAACCCCCGACACGAACACGGGTGCCGCACATTCGCGGTTCGTGCAGCGCGTGCGCAGGCGCTACGCAGCCCAATTGCCGCTGCTGGCACCGGGCGCGCCGCTGCGCCCGGCGATGCAGGGCACGCTTGACCGGTTGCGCGCCGACGGTTTGGACACCGCCTCGGCGCTTCGCGTGCTGCGCCACCTGGTGATCGAGCGGCTGGCGGTGCTGGACTGCGAAGGTGCCCGTCCGGCTCTCGCAGCGGGTCCAGTCGAGCTGGATCGGGGAGCCCTGTCTTGCAGACCGCAGTCCGGGCTGAGCCCCGACTTCTCCACGCTGTCCAGACCCGCGCAGGCGGGTCTGGAGCCGCAGCGTGAAGCCCCAACCCTCTCCCCGAGGGAGAGGGGGCAAGTCGCAAGCGCCACTCTGCAAACCGTAACCCACGCCATGACTGACCTGGCGCAGCTCGCACTTGACGTGGCGCTGGAAGAATCCGATGCCTCACTCGATGCGCTGCACGGCCCGCCGCAGGCCCCTGGCGGCCAGCGGGCACGCCTGTGGGTCGTCGGCATGGGCAAGCTCGGTGCGCGCGAGCTCAACGTGTCGAGCGACATCGATTTGATCTACGTCTATGACCATGACGGCGAGAGTGCCGGGCGCACCGATGGGCGGGGGCAGATTTCCAACCACGAGTACTTCGCGCAGCAGGTCAAGGCCATCTACACCTTGATCGGCGAGGTCACTGAACATGGTTTTGTCTTTCGCGTCGATCTGGCGCTGCGGCCCAACGGCGGCTCGGGGCCGGCCGCCGTCTCGCTCGACGCGCTGCAGGAATACTTTCAGGTGCAGGGCCGCGAGTGGGAGCGCTTTGCCTGGCTGAAAAGCCGCGTCGTCGCACCGCAGGCGTGCGTGACTGAAAAGACCGCCCACGCGCTGCGCGCTGTGGTGCTGCCATTTGTGTTTAGACGCTACCTCGACTACAACGTGTTCGATTCGCTGCGCGACCTGCATCGGCAGATTCGCCAGCAGGCGACGCGGCGCTCGGCCGGCAAACCCGAGCGCGCCAACGACGTGAAGCTCTCGCGCGGCGGCATCCGCGAGATCGAATTCACCGTGCAACTGCTGCAAGTGGTGCGCGGCGGGCAGTTCCCGGAGCTGCGTTGCCGCCCCACGCTTGACGCGCTGCAGCGCGTGGCCAGAGCCGGGTTGATGCCGCAGGGCACCGCCGACGCGCTGGCCCAAGCCTATGAGTTTTTGCGCCACGTTGAGCACCGCATCCAGTACCTCGACGACCAGCAAACCCACATGCTGCCGACGCGCGACGACGACCTCGCCTGGATTGCCCACACGCTGGGCCTGGCCGACGCCCGCGCGCTGCTGGCCGAGCTGGACCGCCACCGCGAACTCGCCGCCAGCGAATTCGACCGCCTGCTCGGCGGCAACGCCGACTGCACCGACTGCATCAAGTCGCTGGGCGGGTTCGAGGCCGCACAGCCCGATGCGCTGAACCTCGACGAGCTGCTGGAGCAACTGGCCGAGCAGTGGCCCAAGCGCTTTCGCGAACGCCTCGATTTATGGCGCAAGCACCCACGCCTGCTGTCGCTGCGCGACGAGTCACGCGCCCGGCTGAACCGGCTGTTGCGCCGCACCGCGCTGTGGCTGCTGGAGGGCAGCGTGAATGAAGACGCGGCGGTCCGCATCATCGACTGGATGGAGCCGCTGCTGCGCCGCGAGAGCTACCTCGCGCTGCTGGTTGAGAGGCCGGCCGTGCATGAGCGATTGCTGCGCCTGCTGGGCGCAGCGCGCTGGCCAGCACGCTACCTGCTGCTGCACCCGGGCGTGATTGACGAGCTGGCCGACAACGACATGCTTGGCGAGCGCTTTGATGCGCCAGCGTTCACCAGCGAGCTGCGCCAGCGGCTCGCCGCGCTCACACGCACCGGCGAAGACGACGAAGAGACCTGCCTGAACCTGCTGCGCCGCGCGCACCATGCCGAGGTGTTCCGCACGCTGGCGCGCGATGTGGAAGGCCGCTTGAGCATCGAGCAGGTTGCCGATGACCTGAGTGCGCTGGCCGAGGCCGTGCTGGCCATCACGGCCGACTGGTGCTGGCTGCACGTCAAAAACCGGCACCGCGAGCAGCCGCAGTTCGGCATCATTGCCTACGGCAAGCTCGGCGGCAAAGAGCTCGGCTACGGCAGCGACCTTGACATTGTGTTTGTCTATGACGACGAGCACGAACGCGCCGGCGAGGTTTATGCCGCCTTCGTGCGCAAGCTGATCGGCTGGCTCAGCGTCAAAACCAGCGAGGGCGATTTGTTCGAGATCGACACCGCGCTGCGGCCCAACGGCAATTCGGGGCTGCTCGTCACGTCGTTCGACGCCTTCGAGCGCTACCAGCTCGGGCGCGGCGGCAACACCGCCTGGACCTGGGAGCACCAGGCCATGACGCGTGCGCGCTTTGTTTTGGGCAGCGCGGCGCTGGCTCAGCGCTTCGACGATGTGCGCTGCCAGGTCATCATGACGCCGCGTGACCGCCCCGCCCTGCAGCGCGAGATTGCGCTGATGCGCGAGAAGGTGCGCGCCGCGCATCCCGAAAAAAGTCCACCTGCCAGATCGCCGTCGCCAGGGCCTGCCAGCGAGCGAGCGCTGCCGCCTTTGTTGCAGGCTGAAAAGTTCGACGTCAAGCACACCTCGGGCGGCATGGTCGATACCGAATTCGCGGTTCAGTATCTCGTGCTGGCGCATGCCGGGCAGCACCCCGAGCTGGCTGAAAACGTCGGCAACATTGCGCTGCTGCAGCGCGCCGAGCGCGCCGGCTTGCTGCCGCCCGGCGTCGGTGAGGCAGCCGCCAACGCCTTCCGCGCGCTGCGCCGGGCTCAGCACAGCGCCCGCCTGAACGAAGAGCCCACACAGGTCAGCCCGCTGCTGCTGCAGGCCGAGCGGGCGGCGATTCAGCAGTTGTGGCTGGCGGTGTTTGGCGGCGCGGTGTTGACGCCGAAGGTGCTGCAGGGCTTGCCGGGCGAGGCGGGGTGA
>JANOOO010000187.1:0-1978 GCA_031421375.1 Polaromonas sp. | reverse complement strand
GCGATTTACTACATCACCGCCGAGACGCTGGCGGCAGCGAAAAACAGCCCGCAGCTTGAGATTTTTCGCAAGAAGGGCATCGAGGTGCTGCTGATGGCTGACCGGGTCGATGAGTGGGCGCTGAACTATCTGAACGATTTCGACGGCACACCGCTGCAGTCGGTTGCCAAGGGCGGGGTCGATCTGGGCAAGCTGCAGGACGAAGGTGAGAAAAAGGCCGCCGAAGAGGCGCAAACCCAGTTCAAACCGATGCTGGATCGGCTGAAAGAAGCGCTCAAAGACAAGGCCGCCGACGTGCGCGCCACCACGCGCCTGGTCGATTCACCGGCCTGCCTGGTGGTGCCTGACGGCGACATGTCCACACAGCTGGCGCGCATGCTCAAGCAGGCCGGCCAGCCGGTGCCCGAGAGCAAGCCGATTCTCGAAGTGAATGCGCAGCACCCACTGGTGCAAAAGTTAGAGTCGACGAGCGACTTCGATGATCTCGCGCACATTTTGTTTGACCAGGCGCTGCTGGCCGAAGGTGGCTTGCCCGACGATCCGGCGGCCTACGTGCGGCGCGTGAACCAGATGATTGCCCGGGTGTAGAACAGGCCGGTTGTCCCAACAGGAGATGACGGAAAGTCCGTTTCTGCAGGCAAGCTACATTCAAACGCAGGGCCAAAGCCACTGCCCTAAACCGGCGCACGGTCGCCCACACCGCGACGCCGTGGCGACCATCGGCGAATCAACCGAACTTGCGCTTCGCATCCAGCGCCAGACCGGCCCCAATGCTGCCGAACAAATCACCCTCGACTCGCCGGGTATCGGGCAGCAGCGCGGCGATTTTTTCGCGCAGCAGGGGCACGCTGCTTGAGCCGCCGGTGAAAAACACGGTGTCGATTTGTGACGGACTGACGCACGCATCGCGCAGCAGGTTTTGTACTGTCAGCTCGATAGTCACAACCAGGTGCGCAATCGCGTCGTCGAATTCGGCTCGCGCCAGCGGCAAAGTTGAGCCGGACTCGATGCGGCCGAGGTCAATGTGAACGCTCGGCTGGTCTGACAAGCCAATCTTCGCGGCCTCAACCTGCAGCGCAAGCCAGTGCCCGGCGCGCTGGCGCACCAGCGATGCCAGCCGGTCGAGCCTGGCGCGGTCTTGCGCGTGGCGCTGCATGTCGGCGATTTCGGCCAGCGCCTTGCGCGTGTAGGCAAAGTTGATGGTGTGCCAGGTCGCCAGATTGAAGTACTGCGCTGACGGCATTTGCCGGCCGCTTTTGAGCGTGCCGTTCAGGCCGAACAGCGGCATCACGCAGGCCAGGCTCAGGTATTTGTCGAAATCGGTGCCGCCAATGTGAACACCGCCGTTGGCCAGAATGTCGCTGCGCCGGTCGGCCTTGGCCGCGCGCTCGGGCGACAGCCGTACCAGCGAGAAGTCAGACGTGCCGCCGCCGATATCAACGACCAACACCAACTCTTCGGCTGCATGGCCCGCAATCTGCGACTCGTAGTCGAAGGCCGCCGCAATCGGCTCGAACTGGAAGGCCACGTCGGTAAAACCGACCGCCAGCGCGACCTCGCGCAGCGTGGTTTCGGCCAGCGCGTCGGCCTTAGGCTCGTCATCGACAAAAAACACCGGGCGACCCAGCACGCCCTGGCGAAATTCCCGGCCCGCCGCGTGCTCACCCCGGCGCTTGAGCTCGCCGATGAACTGTTCTAGCAGCTTGCGAAACGGCAGCGCTCGGCCACCGAGCTCGGTGTACTCGTCGATCATCGAGGTGCCGAGCAGGCTTTTCAGCGAGCGCATCAGCCGCCCCTCGTGGCCATCGAGGTAGTCCTTCAGCGCGGCGCGGCCATGGCTGGCGTGCAGGTCATCGACGTGGAAGAACACCGCCGACGGCAGCGTGGGTTTGTCGTCTTCCAGCGTCAGCAGCGCGCCTTGGGCGGGCCGGTGCCAGCCGACGGTTGAATTTGAAGTGCCGAAGTCGAGCCCGCAGGC
>JANOOO010000186.1:0-2546 GCA_031421375.1 Polaromonas sp. | reverse complement strand
ATGACCGTCGCGCCCGAGTTCACCGCACCGGACTCGTGGCGCGCCGTCGATTTCATCGCTGACCTGCATCTGCATGATGGCGACTCCGCCACGTTTGCAGCCTGGCAGCACTACCTGCAGACCACCCCGGCCGACGCGGTCTTCATGCTCGGCGATGTGTTTGATGTCTGGGTCGGCGACGACGCGCTTGCTGCATCGGCCGGCGCATTGCCAATCAACAGCTTTGAAGCCCGCTGCGCCGACGTGCTGCAGCAGGCATCACAGCGCGTGGCGATTTATTTCATGCACGGCAACCGCGACTTCCTTGTCGGCGCGCCGGTCCCCACTGCCCAAGGCACGTCACGCACGTTGATGGAAGCAGGCGGGCTGACATTGCTGGCTGACCCGACGGTGCTGGTCTTTGCCGGCCAGCGCTGGCTGCTCTCGCACGGCGATGCGCTGTGCCTCGCGGACACCGATTACCTGGCGTTTCGCGCCCAGGTGCGCAGCGCCGAATGGCAGCGTGATTTTCTGGCCCGGCCACTGGCAGCCCGGCGCGAGATCGCCCGAGACCTGCGCGCACAAAGCCAGGCACAGCACGCCGCCAGAGAGCGCGCCGCCCTGCCCTGGGCCGATGTGGATCACGCAGCCGCCCGCGCCGCGCTGGCTGCCACCACAAGCCAGACCCTGATTCACGGTCACACGCACCGCCCCGCACGCCATGCGCTCGGGGGCGGCTGCACGCGGCTGGTGCTCAGCGACTGGGATTTGTCCGACCAGGCCAGGCCCGCCCGCGGTGATGTGCTGCGCCTGACGAGCGACGGCAACACCGAACGCCTGCTGCTGACCGGGCCGAATTGATGGGCGCTGGCCTACAAGCAGGGTTATGCAAAGCAGTTAACCTTTATTCACACCCGTAACAACCGACCCAAACCGCTGATGTACCGCTGGATGCAAAACCTCTTTGGCCACCCGGCCCATGGCCCCCGTTCGGCCACGCGGTCGGGTGCCATCCCGGACATCATGTGGATGGATGCCGTCCGGCAGTTTCCGTTTCTGGCGCGGCGCTCCATCGCCGAGCAGCATGCGCTGCGCGAGATGACTGAAGAGTTTTTGGCGCGCAAACAATTCACCGGTGCGGGCGGGCTCATCATTGACGACAACATCGCCATCGCCATCGCCGCACAAGCCTGCCTGCCGGTGCTGCATCTGGGCTTGAAGTTCTATGACGACTTCAAGGGCATCGTGGTTCACCCCGGCCCCATGCTGGCCCGGCGCGAAGTCACCGACGACAACGGCATCGTGCATCGCTACGCGGAAGAGCTGACCGGCGAGGCCATGGAAAACGGGCCTGTCACGCTCAGCTGGGCCGATGTGGCGGCGTCTGGCGAGTCGGCAGATGCGGGCTACAACGTCGTCATTCACGAGTTCGTTCACAAGATCGACATGCGCGACGGCGTGGCCGACGGCTGCCCGCCGCTGCCTTCGATGCGCGCGAGGAGCGATTGGGAAGAAGTCTTTGAGCCCGCCTACGACGCGTTTTGCGAAAAAGTCGCGATGGCCCAGCGCTTTGGCGGCCCGCCTACCTGGCTAGACCCCTACGCCGCTGAATCACCAGCGGAGTTTTTTGCTGTCGCCTGCGAAGGCTTTTTCGTCAACCCTGATCGCTTCGGCCAGGACTTCCCCAAACTGACACGGCTATTCGGCCAGTTCTTTAAGACAGAAGTGGTTCCGGCCTCTAGACAATGACACGGGCCTCTATCTAATCGATCCTTGAAACGGCAAGATTTCTTGTCTGTCAGGAGAATGCCGATGAGCCCGACTGGCGACGCCCCCCCGCCCAACGCTTGCTTGGCTGGCGATGCCGCCGCCGGGGACGCCCAAGCCAGTGACGAGCAACTGGCCCAGCGCTACGCCTCTGGCGAGCTTGCAGCCTTCGACGCGCTTTACGCCCGCTATGAGCTGCCCCTCTGGCGCTATGCGCTGCGCATTGTTCGCGCGCCGTCAATGGCCGACACGCTGCTCAAGGACATCTGGTTTTCAGCATTGCGGCAACTTGCCAGCCCGGATGCCGCACTGCGCGAGCAGCTCCGCTCTGCCCCCACATCGTCAACGTCATCAAGCAGCGCCGAGGCTGACGCCGCGACCGACCCAGCCTCAGAGCCTGTCGCCCAGGCCGACTGGCGCTTCAAACCCTGGCTGTTTGGCCTGGCGCACAGCCGGGTCGTTGAAACCATGCGCAGCACCCGGAAGCAGATCGACCCGCAAGGCGAGTACGAGCCGCCCGAGCCTGCGGCCAGCGGGCGCAATGCCGGACGCCTGTCGATCAAGCCGCCCGACCGTTCCAGCCGGGCCGACCGCGAGGTAGCCGGTTTTCGGCAGTTGCGCTCTTTAAGCGAGGCTAAAACGCTGCTCGCTGCTGTCGAGCACCTGCCCTTTGCACAGCGCTACGCGTTTTTGATGCATGCCGAAGGCCGCTTGGGCACCGACGAGATCGCCCGTGCCACAGCTGTCAGCTTTGAAACAGCCATCAGCCGCCTGCGCTTTGCGCGTGAGGCGCTGCGGCA
>JANOOO010000185.1:0-2744 GCA_031421375.1 Polaromonas sp. | reverse complement strand
GCGCTGCGCGCCCGCCGTGGCATGACGCGCAAAGCGGTCGCCGCTGCCGCCGACGTGTCCGAGAGGCATCTGGCCAACCTGGAGTATGGCGTCGGCAATGCGTCGATTCTGGTGCTGGTGCAGGTCGCAGGTGCGCTGCACTGTTCGCTGGCCGAGCTTATCGGCGACCTGACGACCGGCTCGCCCGAGTGGTTGATGATTCGCGAGCTGCTCGGGCAGCAGGACGAAGCCACACTGCGGCGCGCGCGAATCGCCATCGGCGAGATGCTGGGGCAAGGCGGCGACCGACTACAGCGCAGCCCGCGCATTGCGCTGATTGGCCTGCGTGGTGCCGGTAAATCTTCACTGGGTCAGTTGCTGGCCGACGACCTCGGCTTTCCGTTCATCGAACTGAGCCGCGAGATTGAGAAACTGGCCGGTTGCAGCGTCTCGGAAATTCAGGCGCTCTACGGCATGAACGCCTACCGCCGCTATGAGCGCCGCGCCCTTGAAGAGGCGATTCAAAGCCATGCTGAAGCGGTGATTGCGACGCCCGGCGGTCTGGTGTCGGAGCCAGCCAGCTTTAATTTATTGCTCAGTCGCTGCACCACCGTCTGGCTGCAGGCTTCGCCCGAAGACCACATGCGGCGCGTGATGGAGCAAGGTGACTTGCGCCCCATGGCCGCAAGCAATGAGGCCATGAAAGACCTGAAAAACATTCTGGCCGGTCGCGCCGCGTTTTACTCCAAGGCCGAGTTTTCACTCAACACCAGCGCCCAAGCACTGGCCCCGACTTCGGCAGCGCTGCGCGAGCTGATCCGGCACGCTATCGGGCTGGTTGATGAAGCTGTAAATGCCTCTGTTTAATCATCTGTTTAATCACCCGTTTAAGGCATCAAGGTACTTGACACAGCACTAAATCACGAAATATTATTCATGAATCATATTTACAAGAAGTATTTTGCATGTTGGAACCGGAGACGAATGTGACCTCTTTCATCCAGGATACCGGCGTTGACGCGCGCACTTCCGGGCGCGTCAACTACCAGACCGAGCCTGGCCGCTACCGCCACTGGAAGCTGAAATTTGAAGGCCCGGTCGCGACGCTGCTGGCCGACTTCGACGAGAACGCCGGCCTGCGCCCCGGCTACAAACTCAAGCTAAACAGCTACGACCTCGGCGTCGATATTGAATTGAATGACGCCGTTAACCGCATTCGCTTTGAGCACCCCGAGGTGCGCACAGTCGTCATCACCAGCGCGAAAGAGCGCGTGTTTTGCTCGGGTGCCAACATCTTCATGCTGGGCGTCAGCAGCCATTCGTGGAAGGTCAACTTTTGCAAATTCACCAATGAAACCCGCAATGGGCTGGAGGACTCGTCGCGCTACAGCGGGCTGAAATTTTTAGCGGCAGTCAATGGCGCGTGCGCTGGCGGCGGTTACGAGCTGGCGCTGGCCTGCGACGAAATCATTCTGGTCGATGACCGCTCCAGCGCCGTCAGCCTGCCCGAGGTGCCACTGCTCGGCGTGCTGCCCGGCACCGGCGGGCTGACGCGCTTGACCGACAAAAAGCATGTGCGCCATGACCTGGCCGACCTGTTTTGCACCAGTGCCGATGGCGTGCGCGGCCAGAAGGCCAAAGACTGGCGTCTGGTCGATGACATCGCCAAGCCGCAGGTGTTTGCGCAAAAGGTGCAGGAGCGGGCGCTCGAACTGGCGGCACTCAGTGACCGGCCCGCCGATGCAAAAGGTGTGGTGCTGCCGCCCGTCGCTTGCGAAATCGCTGCCGACGCATTGCGCTACCCCTTTATCACCGTCGAGATTGATCGCGCCAAACGCACTGCGACCTGGACCGTTAAAGGCCCGGCAAGCGCGCAGTCAGTTGACATCGCCGGCATCGAAGCGGCGGGTGCCGCGTGGTATCCGCTGCAAATGGCACGCGAGCTTGAAGACGCGATTTTGCAGATGCGGACCAACGAGTTGGAGATCGGCACCTGGCTCATCAAAACCGAAGGCGACCCGGCTGCGGTGCTGGCGATGGATGTCACCTTGCTGGCCCATCAAAACCATTGGCTGGTGCGTGAAACCATTGGCCTGCTGCGCCGCACCTTCAGCCGCCTCGATGTCTCGTCGCGCAGTTTGTTTGCATTGATCGAGGCCGGTTCCTGCTTTGCCGGTACGTTTCTCGAGCTGGCCCTGGCCTGCGACCGCAGCTACCACCTGGCACTGCCAGACGACGCGTCCGGCGCACCAAAGATCACCGTGGGGGAGGTCAATTTCAGCCTCTACCCGATGGTCACCGACCAAAGCCGCCTGAGCCGCCGTTTTTATGGCAAGCAACCTGCACTCGATGCAGTACGCGCCAGGATTGGCCAGTCACTCAATGCCGATGCAGCCTTCGCACTCGGTTTGGTCACGTCCAACCCTGATGACATTGACTGGCCAGATGAAGTACGCATTGCGGTTGAAGAGCGCGTGTCCATGTCGCCCGATGCCCTGACCGGCATGGAAGCCAACCTGCGCTTCAACGGCCCAGAGAACATGTTCACCCGGGTTTTCGGTCGCCTGACAGCCTGGCAGAACTGGATTTTCCAGCGCCCCAACGCTGTTGGCGAAAAAGGGGCGTTAAAAGTTTACGGCAAGGGCGACAAAGCCGCCTTCGATTGGAACCGAGTCTGAGACCTTGCGGGACAGACCGCAGCCACACGAAGTGGGCCAGCTCTGTCCTCAACCGATCAAGTCCCCCGATTAATTAGGAGCACATCA
>JANOOO010000184.1:0-8729 GCA_031421375.1 Polaromonas sp. | reverse complement strand
TTGCGCGACCCTCGGCCCGGCGTCTATCGGTCGCGCTAAAAAGTTATAAAAATCGTCGATGGCTCCGGCGCGCCAGGGATGCGCGGATTTATTCACGCGGAATCGTGGCGCCTGGATTGGGATGGGCTGCAAGGCGGTTTTTGCAGCAAATATCGGCAATATTTGCAAGAAAACCAACGCGGCAGACCGCCCAAGCCAGGTGATCACGAACCGCGCTGAATAAATCCGCGCTTCCCTATGGACCCTCTGCATAACTCCCTGCGGTCTTGTAGCGCGGGCTCGGGCTCACCGCTCTCGTTGTTTTTCTTGCCAATAGCGATGCTATTGGCCGCAAAAAGACGCCTTGCGGCCCATCCCGATCCGCGTACCACAGCTCCGCCAGAGTTATGCAGAGGATCCTTAAGGTCACGCTTGCGGGCCGCGCTGGCGCGCTGAGTCCAGGTTGGCAACCGCAGCCGGTGCCGTGACTGTGGCCTTGCGCGATTTCCAGGCAGGCTCGAGCAGCCGCACGCCGTGGACTCGTTTGACCGCCGCGACGAAGTACACGGCCCCGAAGATCGGCCACCAGCGCCTGCCTGCAGCATCCATCCAGCGGAAGCGGTGAATCCACGCCTGACTGCTCAGCGCGGGCAAATAGCAGCCAAACTGCGCCGATTCGACTTCAAAATCGAGCAGCCTGAGCCAGTCGCGCAAGCGCCAGTAGCCGATCCATTCGTTGACTGCCGACAGGTCTGGCAGGCCGGAGCCGCGCGACTTGAAAAGGCGTCGCTGTTTCTGGCCCAACCCCCACAGGCTGACCGGGTTGAAGCCGCTGATCACCACCCGGCCTTCAGGCACCAGCACGCGCTGCACCTCGCGCAGCGTGGCGTGCGCGTCGCGGCCCAGCTCCAGCGTGTGCGGCAGCACTACCAGATCAAGGCTCGCTGCCGGGAACGGCAAGACGCCCGGGTCGGTCAGAAAAGCGACTTTGCGGGAACTTGGGCGCGGCGCTACAGTCTGAGAGTCGGCGCTGGGTGCTTTAGTCTGTTTGGCGGCACTGATTGCTGGCGGCATACTGTCCAGTGCGAGCCAGCGATGCAGCATGCGGTTGGCCGACAGCGTATCAATCTCGGGCAAGCCCAGCTGCAGCGCGTGAAAGCCGAAAATGTCACCGACAGTCTGCTCGAATTGCACGCGCTCCCAGTCCAGCAAGTACGCACCCTGTGGGGTTTTGAGCCACTCTGTCAGAGCTGTCAACCCGGCGGGGCCCTCCATCAATGCGGCTGATTCAGGAATGTCCATCTTCATCGAAGCCACTGCATGTATTTGATTCCTGATGCTGAATTATTCGGTCTCATCGTCCGATCTGACCGGGCTACAACAACCCGCCAGATCAGGCGGGACCGACGCAAGTCGCCATCGGATTTGATTTTAGTCACGCCCTTTCCTCGCGCGTCATTCCGGCTCGCTGAAGCTGCAACCAGACGCCTTTTGCCGGCCTCGCGTCGGCCGTTCTCTGATTCTGCCTTTCTGCCGGAATAACGGCCCCTTTTCCATCCAGCCCTAACGAAAACCAAATAAATGAAGTCTCTGTTTTTGCTTCGACTTGTGTCGCCTTCCCGTTTTTCCCGTCTGACACGCCTGGCCCTGCCACTGCAGCTGATTGCCGTCGCCGCACTAGCCGGTTGCGCAACGACATTCGTGCCATCGGTGCCATCGGCGTCATCGATGCCCCTGCCACCGCCAGACCGCATCATCACTGCCGACCCCCAACGCCCCGAAAGCACCACATCCATTCCGGTGCTAATCCCCGACCCTGCTGCGAGCCCGCAAGGTAGCGGTGCCGGGGCAAAACTGACGCCCATTACTCCCCTTACGCCCGGCACGACTGGCAGCAGCCAGGTCACAGCGACCGAGCCGCCGAAAGAGCTGTGGGACCGCATCCGCAAGGGCTTTGCGATGCCCGACCTGAAGAACTCGCTCGTCACCGACAGCGAGCGCTGGTACAGCACCCGGCCCGATTACATCCAGCGCATGACGACGCGCTCCAGCAAGTACCTGTTTCACATCGTTGAAGAGCTGGAAATGCGGAAAATGCCGACCGAGCTGGCTTTGCTGCCCTTCATCGAAAGCGCCTTCAACCCGCAGGCGGTGTCCAGCGCCAAGGCGGCCGGCATGTGGCAATTCATGCCCGCGACCGGCAAGTATTTTGAGTTGAAGCAAAACGTGTTTCGCGATGACCGGCGCGACGTGCTGGCGTCAACACGCGCCGCACTTGACTACCTGCAAAAACTCCACGGCATGTTTGGCGACTGGCACCTGGCGCTGGCCGCCTACAACTGGGGCGAAGGCAGCGTGGGCCGGGCTCGGGCCAAAAACCAGCGTGCCGGCCGAGGCGGGGCTTATACCGATCTTGACATGCCGGCAGAAACGCGGCAGTACGTACCAAAACTTCAGGCAGTCAAAAACATTGTGGCCAACCCCCAGTCGTACAACACCGAGCTGCCGCTGATTCAAAACCACCCCTATTTCCAGCAGGTTCTAATCAAGCGCGACATTGATGTCGAGCTCGCTGCCCGTCTGGCCGACGTCAGGCTGGAGGACTTCAAAGCATTGAATCCGTCAGCGCATCGCCCGGTCATTTTGGCCGCAGGCACGCCGCAAATCCTGCTGCCCTGGGACAGCGCCACGGTTTTTCAGCGAAACTTTGAGGCATACACCCAGGGGCAGTACGCCAGCTGGACGGCCTGGACAGCCCCCAGCACCATGAACCCGGCCGAAGCCGCGCGCCGAACCGGCATGAGCGAAGCCGACCTGCGCAGCGTCAACAGCATTCCGCCGCGCATGCTCATCAAGGCCGGCTCGACTTTGCTGGTGCCACGGGCCGGAACCGTCAACAAAGACGTTGCGTTGCATATCGCCGACAACGGCCATGTGGCGCTGGCACCTGAAGCGGTCTCGCGCCGTTCCACCGTCAAAGCGCGCAAGGGCGACAGCGTTGCCAGCCTGGCACAACGCTACAGCGTGAGCGCATCCAGTGTGGCTGAATGGAACGACCTGACGGCGACTGCGCTGCTCAAAATGGGCCAGCAAGTCGTGCTGTTTTTGCCGGTCAAGGCGCGGGCCAAATCCACCGCTGTGCGGTCAAAATCCGCGACTGGAAGCCGCAGCACCAGCGCCAACAAAATTAAAAAAACGCCGCGCTGAAAATAGCGCTCAGATGCGAATCGAGCTCATGCCAAACAGGCCGATCAAGCCGATAACAATCAGGTAGATCGCAACGATGTAGTTGAGCAGGCGCGGCACCAGCAAAATCAAAATGCCGGCCACCAATGCCACGATGGGGCCGAGGTTCAGGGACAGGTTCATGGGGCTTCCTTCCTTCGTTTGTGAGTGGGTGAGCGCGCCGGGCGCCGATTTTTTGGGCTAATGAGCGCAGCGTGAGCAAACGCAAGCCTGACTTTATGCAGGCGGCAGTTCGGCGGCATGTAGGACGGCGGGATATTGCGTTGCGCTCGGGGTACGCGAATTCAAAGAGCGAACAGCCCAACATCAAGCCCAACATCAAGCCTCACGTCGAGCCTCGCGTCGAGCTTCCCGATATGCCACGCATCGCACGAGGTCTCAAGCCTCAAGCCTCAAGCCCGATATCGCTCTTTGGCGCGCCGCGCGAACCCGTTGGTATAGGTTTTGCCGAGGTCAATCTTCTGCGGCTTGATGCCGGCGTCCAGGCTTGCCAGGGCTGTCAGTGCAGTTTGAGCCGCACCGTCGGCAACGATGCCATCGAGCGAGATGGACTCCCGAATCTTGTTGAACGACGCGAGGTAAAGCGCCCGATCACCCAGCAGGTAGGCTTCGGGGACGGTCTTCAGAATGTCCCTCGGCCCAGCCGTTTGCAGCCATTTAAGGCTGCGCACTACCGCGTTGGTCAGCGCCTGGCAGGTGTTCGGGTTTTTCTGGACGAACTCTGCCGCCGCATAAAAGCACCCGGCTGGCATGGGCCCGCCGAACAGCTCCTGCGTCCCCTTGAGCGTGCGCGTGTCGCTGATGATGCGCACCTCATTGCGCTGCTCCAGCAGGGTCATGACAGGGTCGGTGTTGCATATGGCATCGACATCGCCTGAGCGCAGTGCAGCGAGTGCGGCGTTTGCCGTGCCGACGCCGACCAGCGTGACATCGGATGCCAGCAGGCCGCCGCGCGCCAGCACCAGCGTGGCCAGCATGCTGGTCGATGAATCAGGCGCAGACACGCCGACTTTTTTCCCCTTTAGTTGCGCCACGACTTTGTAGTCAGGGAAGCTGCGGGTTGAAACCCCGAACGCGATTTGCGGTGCCCGGCCTTGCAGCACGAAAGCCTGAAAGATGTGGCCTTTTGCTTGCAGCTTGATGGTGTTTTCAAACGGGCCGGCGGCCACATCAGCCTGCTCGCCCAGCACGGCCTTGAGCGCGCCCTTGTCGTCGTCGAATTCGAGGAGATCGAGATCCAGCCCTTCGGCTTTGAAGTAACCGAGCTGCTCCGAGATGGTCAAGGGCAAATAGTACAAAGTCGCCTTGCCACCGACCGCGAGGGACAGCTTGGGCTTTTCAAGCCGGGTCTGGGCCAGCAGCGGATGCCAGACACCCGCCGCTGCTGACAAGGCCACTGTGATGGCGATGCGCCGCCGTGAGATTACTGCTTCGCCTTGCATGCCGATTGCCCTGATTTCCCGTTTGAATTGAACGAGTGAGCTTATGGGTGCGCAGCAAAGCACGCATCGGGGTCATCCCCTGCGGGTTATCACCACAAACATTGAAAGGGTGGCGGCTTTGGCCTCAGAGGCCGCGCGATCACAGCCTCGTTGGGCTTCGAGCCACGCGCCGCTACCGGTAAGCGCCCACCAAAATCGCAACGTTGACGAGCAGCGCGAGCACCCAGATCACGGATCGCGCAGCGGCCAGATCGGCTACATACATGATGACGAAGGCAACGCGCAGAAAAATAAACGTCATCGCGAGAATGTCCAGCCGGGCCTGGTTTGATTGCATCAGGTGGGCAATGATCACGGCCGCGAAAAAAAACGGCAGGGCTTCAAAGGTGTTTTGCTGGGCGGCGTGGGCACGCCCCTTCCATCCGGTTTGCGCAGCCAGCCAGGCGCGCGGGTTGTGGTTGTCGTAGCCGCCGTCCCGCCTCGACTTTCCCACGCCCCCGTACTTGGCAAGCGCTGCACAAAACAGCGGGAGCAGCGCAGCGGCGAGCACGCACCAGTAAGCAATCGTGAAGTGCGTGGGGGTCATGTTGTGATGCCTTTTTAGTAAACAAAATCGTCGTCGCTTAACGGCGATCCACCAGTGCATGCGCGATGGTGCCGAGATCGACATATTCAAGTTCGCTGCCCACCGGCACGCCGCGCGCCAGCCGCGTCACCTGCACGCCGCGGCTCTTGAGGCCCTGCGAGATGACGTGCGCAGTCGCCTCGCCCTCAGCCGTGAAATTGGTTGCCAGGATGACCTCATGTACTTCGCGCTCCGTGTCGGCCAGGGGCTCGCCGGTGCTGCTTTTGGGCACGACGCGGTCAAAGAGTTTTTGCAGGCCGATCTCGTTGGGGCCAATGCCGTCGAGCGGACTGAGCTTGCCCATCAACACGAAGTAGAGACCGCGATAGGCCAGCGTTCGTTCAAGCGCGGCTTGATCGGCGGGGGTCTCGACCACGCACAGCATGCTGCGGTCACGCTGCGGATTGGCGCAGGTCACGCAGAGGTCGCGTTCAGTCAGGGTGTTGCAGAGCTGGCAGTGGCGCACGCTGCTGACGGCGAGTTCAAGCGCGCGCGCGATTTGCAGCGCGCCGGGCGTGTCGTGCTGCAGCAGGTGAAAGGCCATCCGTGCGGCTGACTTGATGCCGACGCCGGGGAGCTTGCGCAGGGCCTGGATCAGGGCTTCTACGGCGTTGGGGGTGGGCATGGGGAGTCGGGGTCGGAAATACGGGGAGGGGTCGGGGAGAAGCCGGGGATTTGAACGGTTGGGGACAGAGCGGCCGGGCGCTTCGCGTACCCAGCCGGTCTTTCCCGCAAGGTTTCAGGAGATCAGAACGGGAGTTTCATCCCGCCGGGAAGGGCAGGCATGCCGGCTGTGAGCTTGCCCATTTTTTCCTGGCTGACTTCTTCAGCTCTGCGCACGGCGGCGTTGAAAGCGGCGGCGACCAGGTCTTCGAGCATGTCTTTGTCGTCGGCCAGCAAGCTGGGGTCGATCTCGATGCGTTTCACGTCGTGCTTGCAGGTCATCGTGACCTTGACCAGCCCCCCCCCCGACTCGGCCGTCACTTCGACGAAGGCGAGCTCGTCCTGCGCTTTTTTCAGGTTGTCCTGCATGGCCTGCGCCTGCTTCATCAGGCCGGCGAGTTGTCCTTTGTTGAACATGGGTTTCCTTTGGGAATCGAGTCGGTTTCAGGGGGAGAAGTCAGGCCGGGTGGAGCACGCCGGTCAGCGCCCAATCATATCGGCGTCAAGCCAATCGGCTCGATGCTGCCGGGGACGATTTTGCCGCCCCAATGGCGGATCATGTCCTGCACAAATGGGTCGTTCTGGATGGTCTCTTCAGCCTCGCGCTGACGCCGGGCCTGCGCGGCCGCGTTGCGCCTTGCCGGGCTGTCGCTGACCGGGCCAGCCTCGACCGTCAGCAGCCAGGGCGCATCGCCCGGCGCGACTTGCAGCGCCGCCTGCAGCTTGTCGCGCGCGCTGGCCTGATTGAGCGATTCACGCTCGACGCGCAGCCGCAAGGCCGGCCCTTCGCGGCTGCATAGCTCGGACTGCAACGCCAGCTCGCGCGTGAGGGCGCTGATGGCTTCGCTGGCAATCAGCGCATTGACGGTCTGGCTCCACCAGTCACCAAGCGCGGGCGACGCGCCCACCTCAGGCGCGATTCGAGCGATGGGGGGCTCCAACGTTGAATGGTCTGCTGCGGTCACGGCTGCGGTCGAAGTTGCAGCGGACGCCGGGCTGGTAGTTGCTATCGATTCAGGAGCTGCCTGTGCCCGATTGATATGGGTTTCAAGCCGATTTGATTCATTTTCCGACGATAAAACCGGCGTGATTGAGGCAATCGAGGCAGGTGGCACCGACGCTGCCGCGCGCTTGGGTGCGGCACCAGTTGGTGCGTCAAACTGCTGCTTTTTTCCAGGCTCGGCGGCGCTCCCCTGCGCCGGGCCTAGGGTCGTCGGGCTGCTGGCCGGCTTAAAGGCCAGCAGCCGCAGCAGCACCATCGTCAGCCCGGCGTATTCGTCAGGGGCCAGGCCCAATTCGCCGCGCCCATGCAGACACAGGCTGTAGAGCAACTGGGTTTCATCGGCGGGCATGGCCTGCGCCAGGCGCGCGGTGTCGGCCACATCGGGGTCGGCGTCGTCGGTGCTGCCAGCCAGCTCGGGCACCGCCTGGAAAACTGCCATGCGCTGGAGCACGGTCGTCATGTCTTCGAGGGTCGTAGCGGCGCTCAGGCCATTGAGGCGCAGCGCTTCAGAGGTTTCAACGACGGCCCTGCCATCGCCGCGCGCCAGTGCATCGAGCAGGCGATGCACATAGCTGCGATCAACGCTGCCCAGCATGGTGCGCACGCTGGCCTCGTCGAGGCGGCCCGAACCGAAAGCAATGGCCTGGTCAGCAAGCGACAGCGCATCGCGCATCGAGCCGCGCGCCGCACGCGCCAGCAGACGCAGCGCCTGCGGCTCAGCGTGTACGTTTTCGAGTGCCAGCACCTGGGCCAGGTGTTCCAGCACCGTCTCGGGGGCCATTGGGCGCAAATTGAACTGAAGGCAGCGCGACAGCACGGTGGCCGGCACTTTTTGCGGATCGGTCGTGGCCAGCACGAACTTCAGGTATTCAGGTGGCTCTTCAAGCGTCTTGAGCATGGCGTTGAAGGCCGGCCCCGTCAGCATGTGAACCTCGTCGATCATGAAGACCTTGAAGCGCCCGACAACCGGTTTGTACACCGCTTGCTCAAGTAGCAAAAGCACGTCGTCAATACCGCGATTCGATGCAGCGTCAAGCTCGGTGTAATCGACAAAGCGGCCGCTGTCGATGTCCAGGCACGCCTGGCACACGTTGCAAGGCTGGTCAGTGATGCCGCCCTGCCCGTCCGGGCCGACGCAATTAAGCGACTTGGCGAGAATGCGCGAGACAGTGGTTTTGCCGACACCGCGCGTGCCGGTGAACAAATAGGCATGATGCAAACGCTGCGTCTTCAAAGCGTTGCCGAGTGCCTGCACCACATGCGCCTGGCCGACCATTTCCAGAAAATTGCGGGGCCGGTATTTGCGTGCGAGAACGAGGTAGGACATGAAATGATTCTAGATTGCCAGAGCCCGCGAACCGGCTTTGCCGGACAGATCACGACAAGCGGTTAATTCGCTTTAGCCGCCTCTACACGTCGTTGCAAATCGCTTGCGGCGCATGCGCCCGCGTCGCGGCGATCAGGCAGGGCTCAACTACAATCGATCTTGACGGGCCTTCCCGCATGGTGAAGCGGCCAACCGGGTCAGGTGGGGAACCAAGCAGCCCTAACAGCAGAGCCAGTGCCGGGGTCAAGGTCCGTCACCTTTTTTTTGGAAGCGCGGATTAATTTGCGTAGATGCGCGGCGCTCGAATTGGGATGGGATGCAAGGCGGTTTTTGCAGCAAATATCGAGATATTTGCAAGAAAACCAACGCCGCAGACCGCCCAATTCGAGTGATCGCGCGCCACGATGAATTGATCCGCGCTTCCTGAAAAGCCCGCCAGTGAAA
>JANOOO010000183.1:0-3822 GCA_031421375.1 Polaromonas sp. | reverse complement strand
CGAGTGACCAGCGGATCAGCGCGGCGATCATCGCGGGGCTCCGCTGGCAGGCTTGGCTGTATCTCGAGTTGAATCACGAGTTGACCCACGGGCCGGCAGGGGGCGAATTCCGATCAGCGTGGGTTCGGCATCCTTGGGCATCACGAACTCGAACTCCACCTTGTCACCGACCGCCACGTTGCTCGGCAGGCCGCCAGCCGGTGGCTGAAAAGCCATCGTCATGCTGCCCCAGCCTGCCGATGGAATCGGGCCGTGCGACAGCGTCACGCCGTCCTGATTGATGGCCTCGATGCGGGCTTGCCCCTGATGGGGAACGAGCTTTGCTGATTTCACAGCCTGTGCCGGGGGTTCGCTATTCAACCGCGCTTCAACGCCTTTCAAGCTGGCTTCGGAGTCAATCAGAAACTGCGAAGAAACCACGACGCGCTGGCCCGCCGTCAGCCCTTTTTTGATTTCGGTTTGACCCGCTGACTCGATGCCGATCTCGACATTGACCGGCCGGTAGCGACCGCCCTCTTCGGCCAGCATCACCACCATTCGCTGACCCGTAGCAATGATGGCCTCGGTCGGCACCAGCAGCGCCGGCGTAGCGCGCTGATCGATGAATTGCATCGTCACCAGCATGCCCGGCGACAGGGCCGCGCCCGGGTTGGCCAGTTGCACCCGCGCTTTAAGCGTGCGGGTAGCGGCGGCCACTTCAGGCAGGATGGCCTCTACCGTGCCCTTGAACACGGTACCCGGCGCACCGGGGCTGCGCGCTTCGACCTTTGCGCCCACACGCAGCAGTGCAATCTGGCTTTCCGGCACATCGGCCTGCGCCCAGACCGTGCCCAGCCCGTTGATGCGGGCCAGCGTCATGCCCGGCGTGACTGTCATGCCGACACGCGCGACCAGCTCGGCCACCACACCGCTCGTGGGAACGGTGATGGTGATGCGCGGCTGCGCGATACCCGACGATTCAACGCGTGCGACCTGCGCCTCAGTCATGCCGGTGAGCAGCATGCGCTGACGGGCGGCGGCGACCAGCGCGCTGTCATTGCCAGCGGCGTTTTTGATCGCCAGAAATTCTTGCTGTGCGGCGACCCACTCGGGCACGTACACGTCGGCGAAGGGCTGACCCGCGCGCACCGGATCGAGCGTGGCACGCACGTGCAGGCGCTCGATAAAGCCGGCGGCTCGCGCCTGAATGACGGACTGATCGCGTTCGTTCCAGGCAATGCTGCCGATGGCTTGCAAAGCGGGCGCTAGCGTGCCCTGCACGACCTCCGCCGTGCGCAGACCCAGGTTTTGCTGCACGCGTGGGCTCACGGTGATGCTGCTTGAGTCTGTGCCTGGAGCCCCCGCTCCACCACCCGAGTAAACCGGCACCAGCATCATGTCCATAAAGGGCGACTTGGCCGGCGCGTCAAAGCGTTTGCCCGGCACCATCGGGTCGTGGTAGTACAGCACGCGCTGGCCGGTTTTGGGATCAAGGTCACCGGCCTTGAGGCCATCGGCAATGTGCCGGCGCGTGGCGGCTTCGCCAGCGGCGATGTTGGTCATGTCGGTGGGTGCAGGTGCCGCTGGAGCAGGGCCAGAGCTGGCCGTGCTGGCACCACGCTTTAAGCCCAGCGTGTATAGCCCATAACCGGCACCGCCAAGCGCGAGCACCGCGACCAGCATCAAGAAGATGATTTTTGTTTTCATGGTGTGGGCTCCGCAACAATTGAATTGAGGCGCCACTGCACGGCGCGTTGTTTTGATTGCAGCTCCAGTACACGCAAGCTCAATTCGGTCTGGCGTTTGCGCGACTCCAGCACAGCGGCGAGCTTGTCGCGCCCGCTTTCATACGCTGCCAATGTCAGCGCCGCGTGCTGAGCGGCCAGCGGCTGCGCCTGCTGGCTCAGGCGCGTGAGCTTGCCGTCGAGTTCGGCCAGTTCGGCCAGCAGCAGGTCCAGCTCCTGCGTCTGCTTGCGCAGCAGCTCATCATGCTCGGCAGTGAGGCGTTCGAGCTCATGTTGCCCGGCCCGCATCTGGGGCGGCTGGCGTTGCGCCGGTGTCAGCGGCAACTCGAAGCTCAGCAACACCGACAGCAGGTCGCCATAGCCCGGGCCACGCTTGCCGTAATTCAGGCTCCAGCTCCAGTCGCCGCGCCCGGCCGCCTCGGCTTCGCGCACGCCCGCACTTGCCAGCGCGCGCATCGGGGCCAGTGCGGCGATCTCGGGGTTGCGCGTCAGGTTGGCCAGCAGGAAGGTCCGGTCCACCGTCAGCACGGGAAGTGGCGCGGCCGTATCAGCGCGGGGAGGGCCACTGCCTGCATCGCTGTTGGCATCGCCGACCCATCGCGCAAGCATCGCCCCGGCCTGCGCCACCTCGCGCCGCAGCTCATCGCGTCGGTCTTCCAGCGCGAGCGCCTCGATGCCAAGCGCCGTCACGTCAGCCGGGGCGATGCGACCGGCCGCGAATTGCGCCGGTGCGGTGCGCTGCAACAGTGCCTGCTGATTGATCAGTTCATCGAACGAAGCCAGCCGCTTCGCGGCGAAATAGCTTGCCAGCCAGGCCAGGCCGGTCTCACGGCGCACGTTCAGTTGCTCCAGTCGCAGCAAGGCCTGCTCCCGGTCTGCTCTAGCCAGCGCGGCATCGGCGCGGGCGGCACGCTTGGCCCGGTTGGGCACGTCCTGCATCCAGCCGATTTGCCGCTGCGTAGAGTCATCGCGCGTCAGGCTGCCGCGATTCGGCCCGGTGACCGGCAGGCTGTCGATGCCCAACGTGAGCTTGGGCGCAGGCAGTTGCGCCGCGCCAGCCTGCAGCGCCTGCGCGCCCCGCACACCGGCACTGCGCGCCTGCAGCTGCGGTGCGCGTTGCTCGGCTGCGCGCAGGGCGCTGTCGAAGTCCAGCGTCTGCGCGGACGCGCTGGCGTGGGTTGCACCCAGCGCGATGGCGCTCAGCACGCTGAAGAGCACGCGCACGGGCCTTGCCATGTGGGCTGGTGCTTTTATGGGGAAATTGATTTTTTTCATACCGGATTCCTGGACGTTCAGATGCGCAGCGGCGTGCGTCACAACGAAATGCTCGAAGCCAGCCGCGAGGAGCCGCGTGTTCGAATGCCAAACAGGCGATAGCCGCAGCAGAGAAGCCACGCCAGCAAAGGCGCAGCCGCGTTCCGGGGCCCACGTCTGCCGCAAGGAGGACAAACGGACCTCGGGCTCGACGTTCAGGAAATCGGGGGTTTGAGGTTGATGCCGCGTTCAGCGCTGCTGAAGCGGGTGCCGCTGGCGGGCGGCGGTGCATGCGGGATGAATGACGCTGCTCCGAGATTGACAAAGGTCAATGAAGCCAAAGCCAGGCACAGATCGCAGGTGTCGCAATTGCACGTTGGTGTGCTGCCAGAGCCTTGCGCGCCGTCGGCTGACGCGGCTGCATCAGCCTGTACCTTCATCGGGCAGTCGTCGGGCATGGCGCTTTCCAGTGGCGGCTGGGCTGCCTGCATCGCTTGCACCATTTGGACCTGCTGCGCCGCCATGTTGATTGCCATCGCGTCACCCACCCAGGCGCGCAGGGGCAGCAAGGCAATCATCAAAATAAGCAGCAGACGCATGAGCAGAGGATACGACAAAGTGGGGCGGAGCACGGCTGAATCCCGACGTGGAATCAGAGCGAGCGCAGACCTGACGACTGGTTTTAGAGTCGTCACGATGCCGCGTTTACTTGGCTGATTGAATCTCGGTGATGACAAAGGCAGTGCCTTCTTTCTCGGCCTTGAACTTCACCTTGTCACCCGTCTTGACCTGCGCCAGCATGGCTGCGTCTTTCACCTGGAACACCATGCTCATCGGCGGCATG
>JANOOO010000182.1:0-1825 GCA_031421375.1 Polaromonas sp. | reverse complement strand
AGGTTTGAAACGCGATGGTGTCTGTTCTCACAGTCGGAGTGCGGGATAAAGATCAGCACCCCGCCCTCCTGTAGCCTGTAGCCGCCCTCTCCAACCTGAACACCCAAAGCCCAATCACCGACCGGCTCGCTGCACCCGCGTCAGACGGTGGACCGCATCCTCGCCGAGCCGCTGGCGATTCACAACATGCCTGACGCCGAAACCCGCATCGAACGCGCGCTCGATGAAGTCGGGCTGGGCACGGGTTTTCGCTTTCGCTACCCGCACCAGCTCTCGGGCGGGCAGCGCCAGCGCATTGCGATTGCGCGCGCGCTGATTCTGGAGCCGCAGATTTTGCTGCTCGACGAGCCGACATCGGCACTCGATGCGTCGGTGCAGGCCGAGGTGCTTAATCTGCTGGAGGAGCTGCGGCGCCGCCGGGGTTTAACCTTCGTTATGGTCAGTCACGACCTGGCCGTCGTCACGCATCTGTGCGAGCGACTGATGGTGATGCAGCGCGGCAGGGCGGTCGAGTTTCTGGCCTCTGGCGATCTGGCTGCCGGGCGCGCCATGCAACCGTACACGCAAAGCCTGATGCGCGCGTCAAGCGGCTTCCGGCGTGGTGATCCATCTACCGCGCTGGCTGAATCTGCTTGATCGAACTCGAACGCGATTTGAAGGACTCATTATGAAAATCAGCTGGGAAGCCCACGCCTGTCTACCGCTGCACCCCGACGCCGACTTTTCGCCGCTCGACCGGCTGCGCGAAGCCGGCGTCAATTACGTGTCGGTCAACGTCGGCATGGACATGAACCCGCTGGCGCAGGTGATGTCGGTCATTGCCGGCTTCCGCGCCACCATCGCGGCCAACCCCGATCGCTTCGTACTCGCAACCGGCGTGGCCGACATTGGAGCGGCTGCGGCAAGCGGTGTGCTCGCTGTCGGCTTTGACCTGGAAGGCGCGCTGCCGCTGCTGGAGCAACCCGCCATGCTGGCCCTGTACCAGAGCCTGGGCGTGCGGCAAATCCACTTCGCCTACAACCGCAACAACTCCGTAGCTGACGGCTGCCATGATGTGGAGCGCGGCCTGACCCCGCTTGGGGCCAGCATGGTCGAGGCCGTCAACAAGGCGGGTCTGCTGATGGATTGCTCGCACACCGGCAGGCGCTGCAGCCTCGACATCATGGCCGCGTCAAACCAGCCGGTGATCTTCAGCCATTCCAATCCGCTGGCGCTCTCCGGGCATGGTCGCAACATCACCGACGAGCAGATCAAGGCATGCGCGGCGACAGGCGGCGTGGTTTGCCTGTCGGGCGTGTCGGCTTTTTTAGGCAACGACACACCGACCGCCACGGACATGGCGAAGCACGCCGCCTATGTTGCGAATCTGGTCGGCGTGCAGCATGTTGGCATCGGCCTCGACATCAGCTTCTCGCAGCCCGAGCTCAGCGACGACCCACCGCCGCCGTATGACCCGGTGTACTGGTGGCCGCGCGAGGCGGGCTACGACCGCAGCGTTCAGCGCATGAGTTACACGCCGGTCGAGACGTGGCAACTGCTAGCCGGTGCGCTGCAACGCGTCGGGCTGACGGCGGGCGATGCCGACGCCATCATGGGCGGCAACATGATGCGTGTGGCAGCACAGGTCTGGCCGCGCTGAAGTCAACGGCTGTTATTCCCTCGCCCGCTGGCGGGAGAGGGCTAGGGACCCTCTGCATAACTCTGGCGGAGCTGTGGTACGCGGATCGGGATGGGCCGCAAGGCGTCTTTTTGCGGCCAATAGCATCGCTATTGGCAAGAAAAACAACGCGGCGGACCGCCCGAGCCCGCGCCACCACAGACCGCA
>JANOOO010000181.1:0-4351 GCA_031421375.1 Polaromonas sp. | reverse complement strand
GGGGTAATTGGGGTCAGAGTCCAATTAAATTACATGGTTTTCATCTAGTCTGGACAAGATGACAGAAGTGGTCTGACGAATTTGAACAGCAGGATAAGTGGAAACCCGGGTGATATACACCTGCCACGGCTCTATGCCGTTTAATGTGGGGCACGGGCGTCAGGTCTTGAATTCACACTTCGTCACGCCTTTATTCAGCACCTAGCTCACATTCGAACAGAGAGTGTTAAAGGCCCGAGCAATCTCCGTCTTGCCGTAGAAGCCCGATAAAACCAGGCTGAGACCGAGAAAATACGCGCGCAAGCAGCTCCCTAATTCATAGCGAGCACGAACGAAACCCGCAAAATATATCGTCCCGCTCCGGCAGAAAAAAGTTCCGGTACTTCGGGTCTTTCATGCGTGCGCGCGTGGCGAACGATGCGCCGCGCAGCACTTTGTGACTGCCGAACCACGGCTGCGAATAATCGCGATACGGGTCGGCCGTAAAGCCAGGGTAAGGCTGGAAGGTCGTTCCCATCCATTCCCAGACCTCGCCCCAGCGAAAACCCCGGTTTGTTGCCGTGTGCGCTGCTACTTCCCACTCGACTTCCGAAGGCAGCCGCCTGCCGGCCCAGCGGCACCAGGCGTCGGCCTCCCACCAGCTCATGTGCATCGCGCTCTGGTTGCCGGCGAGTCGCATCGGTTGGCCAAAACGGTTTTGCAACACGGCCCCGCTGGACACGCCTATTTCTTCCACATAACGCGGTGCCCGTCGGCCCTCACCAGCTTCGAGCGCTTGCAGCCACTGCCAACCCGTGGGGTGCCACATCGCTTCGTGGTCATAGCCGCCGTCGGCGACAAATTCAACGTACTGCGACCAAGTGACGGTTTGGGCATCAATCTCGAACTCGGGCACGTTGACGCTATGCAGGCCGCGCTCGTTGTCGAAAACGAAACCGGCGTTGCCCGCGCTGCCGAGCTGCCATTGCATGCCCGGCACCAGCAAAGGCGCGCGGGTGGCCAGCGGCTTGGGCGAGAAGGCCAGCCGCAGCGCCGGGCTCAGCGCCAGGCCCAGCGTTTGTGCGGTGTAGGCCAGCGCTTCGCCGTGCATATCTTCATGGAACAAACACAGCCGATATAAATAGAGAGCGTCATCGCTGGCCTTGTCAGGCGTTTTGTCGAGCAGCTCCAGCGTGCTTTCCAGCGAGTCAAGCAGATACTTTTTGCAGTCATCGACACCCGGCAGATCGAGCGTGAAGCGGCTGGCGTGCGCCACTCGGCCCGAGTCCCACCAGCGGTCGGCCTGCGGCTCGATCGAGGCGAGCCGGGTGTGGTCAGGGTCGCAGCGCGTGCCCTGTGCGCGCTGCAGGTTGCGGCCTATCCACCACTCCTGAAACCAGCCGACATGGCCCAGCTCCCACAGCGGCGGGTTGACGCAGTCGGCCGGCGTGATGTTCATGGCCTGGGCCTGCAGCGCGTGCTGAAATTCGGTAAAAAGCCCCAACGTATGATTGCGCGCGTCCATCAGCGCCAGCGACAAAGCGTCCCGGCCGGCGCGGCGCATCAGCGGAGAATCCATCAGGGTCGCATTTGAAACTGCGGGCGTTTTCGTTGGCGCACCAGGCTGAAGGGGCCGCGAATTGAATGAATCGGGTAAAAAATCTGAAGCCAAAACAATCGTCCTGGTGAGTCCGGCTGCGGCCGGGGCGAACAACGGCAACTGGCACACCGCGTATCGATGGGGGCAATTTCTCTCGGGTTATTGTGACATTGACATCGTGCAAAGCTGGCCCGCAGCGAGCCTTAAGACGGCCAGCGATTTACCCCTACCAGACGCGATGATTGCGCTGCACGCACGTCGCTCTGCGGCGTCGATTCATGCTTGGGCCGAGGGCAATCCGCACAAGCCATTGATCGTGGTGCTGACGGGCACCGACCTGTATCGCGACATTCACACCGACGCTGCGGCCCAGCGCTCGCTGCAACTGGCATCGCATTTGGTGGTGCTGCAAGCGGCCGGCGTCGGTGCGCTGCCTGCCGCGTATCGAGAGAAAACACGCGTCATCTACCAATCAGCCCCTGCGCTTCGACCCGCAGCCAAGCCAGCGGCTCGCTTCACGGCCTTGATGGTCGGCCATCTGCGCGATGAGAAAGACCCACTGACGTTTTTGCAGGCGGCGGCAATGGCGTTCGACGGCAGCGTGCGCTTCAAGCTGATCGGCGCGGCGCTCGATAACGCGCTGGGCCAATCCGCGCTGCAATGCCAGACCGACACGCCGCGTTTTCGCTGGCTCGGCGCACTGCCGCGCGCGCAGACGCGCCAGCACATCAAGCGCGCGCATGTGCTGGTCAGTTGCTCGCGCATGGAAGGCGGCGCGCATGTGATTCTCGAAGCGGTTCAATCGGGGACGGCGGTGCTGGCCTCACGCATCAGCGGCAACGTCGGTATGTTGGGCGACGACTACGCGGGCTATTTCGAGCTCGGCCATGCCGCGCAACTGGCCGCGCTGGTGGGCCGCTGTGCGTCCGATGCAGCGTTCTTGCAGCATTTGACTGACCAGTGCGCCCGGCGCGCGGCGTTGTTTGAGCCGGGCGAAGAAAAACGTCTGGTTCTAAACTTGGTGGTTTCGGCTCTGAACGACGCATCAATCAGGCCCGAACGCCAACCCAATTTCTTTGCCCCCTTCGCTTGAAAGCCCCGCATGAACGCCCCCGAATCCTCCATCGCCTTGGCTACTCCCCGCCTGACCAGCCTCTCGCACGGCGGCGGCTGCGGCTGCAAGATCGCGCCTGGCGTGTTAAGCGAGATTTTGAAGAATTCAAGCAATCTTGCGGGGATGAACCTGCCTAAAGAGCTACTGGTCGGGATTGAGACGGCCGACGACGCGGCGGTCTATCAACTCAACGACGAACAGGCATTGATCGCCACCACCGACTTCTTCATGCCCATCGTTGATGACCCGTATGACTTCGGTCGCATCGCAGCCACCAACGCCATCAGCGATGTCTATGCAATGGGCGGCACACCCATCATGGCGCTGGGTTTGGTCGGCATGCCGATCAACGTGCTGCCACTGGACGTGATCGGCGCGATCCTCAAAGGCGGGCAGGACGTGTGTCGCGCGGCCGGCATCCCGATTGCGGGCGGCCACACCATTGATTCAGTTGAGCCGATCTACGGCCTGGTCGTGATGGGGCTGGTGCATCCGTCGCGCGTCAAAAAAAACTCCGGCGCGCAAATCGGCGACGTGCTGATTCTGGGCAAGCCGCTGGGTGTGGGCGTGCTGTCTGCGGCGCTGAAAAAAGAGCTGCTGCCGCCCGAAGGCTACGCCCGCATGATCGCGCTGACCACCCAGCTCAACAAGCCCGGCATCGCGCTCGCTGCGCTTGACGGCGTGCATGCGCTGACCGACATCACCGGTTTCGGCCTGGCTGGTCACTGCCTTGAACTCGCGCGTGGTGCGGGGCTGCAGCTGCGTATCGACTGGTCAAAAGTGCCCCTCATTGAAGGCGTGCGCGAGCTGCTGGCGCAAGGTTGCGTTACCGGCGCGTCAGGGCGCAACTGGGCCAGCTATGGCGGCGAGATCGTCATCGCGGAGGGAACCACCGCAAGCGATCAAGCCTTGTTAAGTGACCCGCAAACCTCGGGCGGCCTGCTGGTTTCATGCAGTGCCGATTCGGCTGCGCAGGTGCTGGAGATTTTCCGCACGCAGGGCTTCGCCGAGGCGGCAGTGATCGGTGAAGTCGTGGCCGGCGCGGGTTTACGGCTCGCCTGAGTGGCCCGTCCGAATTGACTGAAATAAACGCACCAAAATCGAGCGCATTCAATCCCTCAGCTAGCGCAGTGCCGAATGGCAGCGAGAACAGCCGCTGACCGAAGGTAACAGCGCCGCTCTGACTGCGTCTGGCCAGAAAATGCGCCACAAAACAGTTACCATTCGTGCCAGCTTTCGGCACTGTCCTGCCTGCGGACGGCTCAGCATCTCGCCCCCACTAAATGAGGATTTCGTGTGTTAGCCCTGCTCAAACTCGCACTCGCCTTCGACTGGCTCTCCACGCGCCTCGGCAAAGTTGCCGCCTGGACCGTGTTGCTTGCCGCGCTGATCTCGGCCGGCAACGCCTTCGTGCGCTATGGCTTCGACATCAGCTCCAACGCCTGGCTGGAGATTCAGTGGTATCTGTTTGCTGGCATGGTGATGCTGGGCGCGCCGGTCGTGCTCAAGCTCAACGAGCATGTGCGCGTGGACATCATCTACGGCAAGCTCAAGGGCAACGGGCCGGTCTATGTCGATCTGTTCGGCCTCGTCTTTTTTCTGCTTCCCGTGATGGGTTTGCTGTGCTACCTGAGCTGGCCGCTTTTTGTGAGCATGCT